>DATJQV010000001.1 GCA_035505375.1 bacterium
CTTGAACGAGTAGAAGTCACCCGTCTTGTTGCCCTTCGAACCGTAGATGGCATCCGTGCCACCGTCATACGCAAGCCAGCCGCCGGCCTGGATCGTCTTGCCGGAAGGCATCGCCGGCAGCGGATTCAGCTCCGCCCAGCCAGGGATCCCGGTCGTGCAAACGTACCCGCACGTGTCGGCGTGCATCGTATCGTTCATCATACCGTGGTTCATGTCTGCCGCATACGTGATGTATGCAAGGCAGGTTTCCGCCATACCACCCGGCGCAACCCACGGGTTCAACGTCACTACCTGAGAGCCATGGGCCGGAATCGCGATGTTGGTCCTGTAGTCCGCGTACCCGGCAGGCTTTATCGAAACGTCAAGGCGCGGAACCATCGCGTCCACGTTGCCCTTGTTGGTCAGCTTGACCATCACCGGTACCAGTCCCGGCACCTCGTTCTTCCTCGGGCTCTGCAACTGGCACAGCACGTCCAGATACCGCACGAAAAGCGGCGCACGGAACGTGTCGTTGGCGGGCTTGGCGTCATAGGGCACGCAGGTGAAGGCGGTTATGTTGTAGCTATCAGGCTTGGCTATCGCGCACGACGCGAAAGTCACCGACTTGATCTTGCCGCTGTCAATCGCGCCGCTGTTTGCCGTGCCGGTGTACACAGTGTCGAACGGAGCGTGGGCACGCACGACGTTGAACTTGCAGGGTATGTTGGAGCGTTTCTCAAAGCCCAGGTTCTTGATTGTGATGGTTGGGGTGACCGGAGCGCCGGAGTCTTGCGTAGCGGCCGGGATGGTGATACCGGTGCAGGAACCGTCGAGCAGCGGGATCTGGAAGCACGCGTCGATGCCCCAGGTACCGCAGTCAAAGACTCTGCCCCAGCTTCCGCTGGGATAAGGATATCTGCCCCACTGGAACATGCTGTTCCTGCTGCATATGCCGAGGTAGATGTTGGAGCCGTTGTAGTAGGTGGTCTGCTCGTAGTAGGAGACGAAGAAGGTGTCGTAGTTCACCGCTATCGGCGGGTCGAAGGTGATTATGTTCTTGTACATGCTGGTCCAGACGCTGGTATGGAACGTTCCCGACCAGTGGCCGATTGCGGTTCCGGGAGTACAAGGACCGTGGCCGTTGTAACGCGGGCCGTCATCACCGTATATGAAGACCTGCGCAGGAAAGTCAGCGCCGTTGAAGCTCGTCACCCAGACGTTAGCCCCGTTCAGTGGTTGCGCCGGCGTGGCGTACTCCTCAGCGAACTCACCGGGACCCGGCCAGGACCAGGCACCGTCATCGAACGCCCCGGGACAGTGGGTCAGGCATCTCGAACCCCACAGGCTGATCTCGAAGGTGGTGGTCTGCGCATCGTTGGCCGGATTGCCGTCGCCGGGAAGCGTCGTCATTGCCGAGTCGACGTAGCTCGTCTCGACTGCGGGCGCAACGTAGTACTTCACGAACGAGAGCGTGCAGGTCTGGCCGACAGCCAGAGCGGCGATGGTCTGGGTCGTATCATAAACAGCGTTGCCCGCGGTCTTCGCCCTCAGCACGGCGCGGACCGGGACGTTGGACTCCGCATTGAGTCCGAAGTTCTTTACCGCGACTACCCACCTGAGCGTATCGCCCCAGGCAAAGTACAGGTCGGACGGGGAGATTATCTTCGTGACACCGACGTCGATAGGCTGGGGGACGTCAGGCACGCCACGACGGTGGGTAGTGATGTAGCCAGAACCGTTGTAGCCGCAGCAATGGTTTATGCCGTTGATGGAATTGCCGCCGCCCCACTCCGTGACCGGTCCATAGAAGGCGCCTATGATCCCTTCAGGCAGATGGGCCTCGGTATTCCACGCGCCCGCGCCCAGGTCGTACCAGGCGACGCCTGTCGTCGGCGCCCAGGAGTTGCCTCCGCCCCACACGTAGATGCGGTGAACGGCGCCTGTATCCCAGACGGCAGCGCAAGGCGAGTTCCCGCCTGTGACGCTGGGCACTGCGGCCAGGTTCGTCCAGACGCCGGCGGTCGGGTTGTACCGCTGGAACGTGGTCTGGTTCGACCAGCCGCCGATCTGGTAGATGTTGCCCTGAGCGGCAACCATCGCGCCGAAGAAGTTCCCCGTAACCGGCGGATTGGTACGGTTTGCCCAGGTTCCCTGACGGATGCTGTACAACTGGAACTGGTTCACGGTCGGGTACTGGGCAAGCAGGAAGATTGAGTCGCCGGCGGCCGCGGCCATGACGCCATAGTCAGCGGAGCCCGAGTACCCGGTAATCTGCGTCCAGGTGTTCGTCGACTTCCTCCACCAGTAGCAGCTATTGTAGTAGCTGCCATTGTAGACTCCGAGGACGAAGACACCGGATGAGTCGGTGCCGTTGCCGTTGTCTCTCCAGTAGGCTGAGTACGAGTTGGCGTCTCCGGTCGGCAGGGCGGCCAGCGCCAACCAGGTATTGCTCCGTGGGTCATAGCGGTAATTGGTGGTCGCGTAGCCTGAGCCCGCTCCACCAATGGCCCAGTAGAAGCTGCTGTCCGTGCCTGCATATCCCCGGTCATACGCACCGGGACAGCCGCGGTACTGGCCTGAGCCGGGGTAGGCCGCCCTGGTGCTCCAGGTTAAGGCCTCTTGCTGATACGCTTCCGCAGGCTGCGGCGCTGTCAGGTTGACACCCTCGGGAGCATGTGTCGGGTCGGGAGCCGGCACACTCTTCTGCGCCCGGTACGCTGGAGTAACATCCTGCCTATGCGGCTTATCCGTGACATACAACACGGAAGGCGATACCGCGAACGTAGTCCCGATCAGGATTGCGCTCAAGACCATTGCTTTGCCATTCATGTGACCTCCCCGAAATCAGTTATGCGCAAAGATACCCGTCGATCATGCGAATGACAGTCAGAACCAGTACATCCCGATTTCCCGCCTCAGCCGCCTGTCGGTGCCGACGCAGCAGACAGGCGCAAGCTCAGGTGTTCGGGCGGCGGATGTCATTGCAGCCGCGCCCGGTCGTGGCTCGCCAGGTAATTCGAAACCGGGCTCTGTGCCGGCCCAGACTCCCTGCACGGCTCTCGTCAGGGACGTGAGCTCACAGGCATCGCCACGGTACTCAACACAGGCGCAGCGGTTCCGGTCCGGACGCTCGACCACGACATCCAAAAGGACCTCTCTGGGACTGGCGCAGCACGGGTCGCTTGCGAACACCCTAAGGATCGTGGCGAGGGCGACCGACACCCGCCAGCCAGGGTCGTCCCGCAGCAGGCTGGCCCCGAGGAAAGCAACGAGCGGGGTTAGTTGGCCATTGGTCAGCGGTACTCGGTCACTAATCCCCGGGCCTTCGTCGTGCAGATTGACGGTTTGCCAGGCCGAGCGAATGTAGGGAGTGGCCGGATGATAGCGAAACTCGCCGGCATGGGCTGCCGTGGAGAAGTTGCCGGGAAGGAGAGCGACTGCGAGCGGAACCCGGCAACCAAGCTCCCTGGCCCTTGCCGCTACGTTGACAAAGTCTCTTGTCTGAACCGGCATCATGCAGGCACCTAAGCACGAAGCGTGCGAGCATAGGCGGAGCAGCCTAAGCTACTACCGGTCGGACAGATGCGTTGTCCCGACACAGAGGGGCGATACAAAGGACTGAGACATTGTTGTCACCGCTCGTCGTAACCCGCTGCGGATGCAAGTTGCAGTCTTTCCATGAATTAGGATGAGATTGACATGAATGACTCAGTTGTGACATGAATGTCCCAGTTAGTACGCGAGATTACGACTGAGGGAGCGAGTTTGCGGGACGGGGACTATTCCCCGTGACCGTCAGTCCGGGTCGCCGGTGATGCGGTGTTTGCGGAGCAGGCGATAGAAGTGCCGACGGCTTATGCCGGCCAGCCTGCTGGCCTCGGATGTGTTCCCTTTGGCCTGTCGCAAGGCCTCAATCAGCATGGCCTTCTCTGACAAGTCCGTCTCTTCCTGGAACCGGCTGCGCAGGCCCTCCGGCGGGCGCGCGGACAACTTGACTCCGGATGGTCTGAACTCGGGCGGAAGGTCGGCCGGCTGCAGTTCGCTGCCTTCGGCGAGAATGACCGCCCGCTCGACCACGTGCTGCAGTTCGCGGATGTTGCCCGGCCACGAGAACCCGGCAAACAACGCCAGGACCTCGTCGCTCGCACCCAGGACCGGGCGGTCGTATTCTTGGGCCGCGCGGGCGATGAAGAATTGCGTCAGCACGGGTATGTCCTCCTGCCGCTCGCGCAGCGGAGGCAGGACCACTTGAACCGTGTTGAGCCGGAACAGCAGGTCGTGGCGGAACAGGCCCTGGCGTTCGCGCTGGTCAAGGTCCATGTTCGTCGCCGCGACAATCCGGGCCGCGATGGGTGTCTCCTTCGTCCCGCCGACGCGCATGACCGTCTTGCTCTCGATGGCCCGCAGCAGCTTGGCCTGCAGGTTCGGGGCCATGTCTCCGATTTCGTCCAGGAAGATGGTCCCCTTACCCGCCAGCTCGAACTTGCCGGGCCGCGCTACGACCCCGGTGGCTGCGCCTGCTTCAATCCCGAAGAACTCGGCCTCCAGCAGGCTCTCCGGCACGGCCGCGCAGTTTATGGCCACAAAGGGATAGTCGGCGCGCGGGCCCGACTCGTGCAGGGCGCGGGCCACGAGTTCCTTGCCGGTGCCGCTTTCCCCGCGGATGAGCACCTGCACGCGGGGAGCAGCCATCCGGGCAACTAGGTTGAGCACTTCCAGCACATTCCGATTGCAGCCTACGACTCCCCGGAACCGCAGGCCGGGAATCAGCAGCGCGGCGTCGGTAGCAACTGCTCTGAGCTTCGCCAATTTCGCCAGCGCGGGTGCCAGCGTGGCGGACACTACCTCCAGCGCTTCCGGATTGATGCGCGCCTCCGAAGGCAGGGAGCGTCTGAGCACGACCAGACCGACCACGGTCCCGGCCTGTTTCACCGGCAGCAGCAGCTCAAGGTCGGTCTGCTCGAGGCCGGGGGCCGTTCCTCGTTCATCGTTCAGGAGCGCCGGGTCCGGGTTGCCGATGGTCGCGACCGGCCGGTTGTCGATAAGCACTGCGCCCTGCTCAAACCGCATGTTGTCGCAAAGCATGGAAAGGGTCCGTTCGATGAATCGCTCGGGCGCAAGCCCCAGTGTAGTGATAGTCAGCTGCGCCTGGAGTAGAGCCGAATTTCGGTCGGTCTGCATCTCGATGCGGTAGAGCAGACGGCTTGTCTCTTCGGCCTCGGCTACGACGGCGAGGCGGCGGAACGACTGTGCTGCGGTCTGGAGTTCAATACGAGCCTCGCCCGACCGATTGAGTTCGACGAGCTCCTTACCGTGGTTCAATCGCGTCAGCGCGAGTTCGAAGGTGTCGCCAAGCGGCTCCAGCACGGTCTCCGACCGGCTGAAAAGGTGCAGGGCCGGGCCATGCTCGCCACGGGCCGCGGCCAGAAGCGCCTGCACGCGGAGTACCTCGCCCTGTTCGGTCGGCAGGTTCAGGTCGGTGGCGTGGAGGTCGGCCTGGGCCAGCAGGTCGTCGGCGGCATGAAGCCGACCCTGTGCCAGAGCGAGCTCAGCGCGGTGGCAGCAGACGGTAACGAGGCCCTGGCGGTCTTTGGCCGCCCCGGCCAGTTGCGCCGCTTCGTTCAGGACATCCTCCGCCTGCGCCAGGTTACCAGCGCGGAAATGGGTCCAGCCCAGGTCCGCGAGAGCTTCTCTGTACATGTGTCCGGAACGCTGCTTTTCCCGCTCTCCCGCGACCACGGTGTGAAACAGGAGCGCGGCGTTCTCGTAATCGGACCGCTTGAGCGCCAGCTCGCCCAGCGCCATCCGCGCCGCGGCCAGCAGGTCGGAGAATCCGTGCCCCTCGCAGAGCGCCATGGAGCGGTGCAGGCTCTCGGTGGCCTCAGTCCAGCGGCCCATGGCGGCAAGAGTACAGCCGATATTGTAGTGGCTGATGGCCGTTCCCCGCACGTCTCCCGCCCGCGCGTTTGCTTTCAGGCACAGGTGGTAGTGGTCCAGTGCCGCACCCAGAGAGCCCTGCAGCCCGTGGACGCTGGCGACCCCATTCAGGGCAATCCGTTCTCCCCGCTCGTCCCCGGCCTGCCGGCTCACTTGCAGATACTCCTCGAAGCACTCGAGCGCGGACTGAAGCTCGCCGCGGTCCCGCTGCATGATGCCCCGGAGATTGAGCCCGGTCCCCCGAATTCGACCGTCGCCGATTGCGTCGGCGACTTGGAACACCGTCTCGGCGCAGCGCTCCGCCCCATCGAGGTCGCCGGCGCGACGGAGCAGCTCGCCGAGCATGTAAGCGGCCCTGCCCTTCTCCTTGAGTAGGCCCGCGGCATCGGCTTCGGCCAGAACCTGTTCCAGCAAAGGTCTGGCAGCAATCGGGTCGCTGAGCCAGAGACACTCGGCTAGCGCAAGCGTAGCCTCAACCCGCTCGGCCGGGGTCGAGGCCGAAGCTATCCGGTCGCGCAGGACCTGCAGTTTGTCACTCTGACTGGACGAATCATCCATGTTGGGACTTGGGTCAGCATAGTGCCGACCTTCGCCAAGTCAAGCACACTACGGTGTCGGGATTACGGACGCCATTGGTGACAGGAGTCATGAGCAGACGGGTCCTGCTGCTCTGCGAGGGCAGCGCGCTGCGGCAGCCATCTATTCCTATCCGCCGGGTAGAAACTGGGGCACGATGCTCATCTCATTCGAGGGACCGCCTGCCCCAATAGACCAGCCTACGGCCAACAGCCGACAGCTAGCAGCTTCCGAGGCCCAACCGGATCGTACATCGTTGATGGCCGCAGCGACCCCTGTCCGACAGAGCGTACTTCGGATTTCGAACTTCTTCCTTGCGCTCTTCTACTTCTTGTAGGTCCCCATCAGGCTGGCGTGAGCCAGCACGTGCCCTTTCATCGCCTCCTGCAGCCGGCCGGCGGTGGCGGTCTGATCGAGACTGAGCATTCCATCCAGCGCGTACAGGTCGAAGTAGTAGCGATGGGTGCCGTTCGGTGGTTTCGGCCCGTCCCACCCGACCTGGCGGAAGCTGTTCGTACCCTGTGTCCCACCAAGGGGCAATGTGGGGTCGCGCCCGATTCCCTCCGGCAGAGCTCTCACGTTCTCGGGTATGTTGAACACTACCCAGTGGACGAAGCTACCGCCCGGGGCGTCAGGGTCCCGAACCGTCAGGGCAAAGCTCTTGGCACCTTCGGGCGCCTTGTCCCAGTTCAGGTCGGGCGTCAGGTTCTCTCCGTATAGTGTGTATCGTCTCGGGATGGTCTCTCCGGCCGCAAACGACGCGCTCGAAAGCGCCATTCCCGAGCTGCTGTCAGGCACCGCGGCCGCATTGTTCTTGGCCGGAGCGGCACAACCGAACACAAGCACGCACACGGATACGATCATCAGTATTGATTTCACAGCGCTACCTCCACATTCAGGCTAGCCTGTTCCCCGGCCTTTGTCCAGCCCTGCGGACGCCATGAAGTTGACCGCCGAGCGAACCGGAGTATAGTCAGGAACTATGAGAAGATTGTTCCTGGCCATCCTGTGCGCAACCTTGACCCCGGCTTCGGCTCTTCCCGGCCTCTCGGACACTATCAATATCAGAGAATGGCTGGTATGCGGGCCTTTCCCGGTCGGCACGCGCGAGGGCATCACCGGCGTGGTCGAGGACCCGCTGACCTTCCGGCCGTCTGAGGGCGATACGTATCGCTCGGCACTCGTCCAGGGCGGCATCACGACCTGCCGGAAAGTGACTGTTGACTCGGCGGGCTGGCTTGAGACGGACTATCAGAACGTGCGCTGGGACTCCCTGCAGAACTACTACGGCAATGTCGGCGTCGCCTGCGCCGGCTTCGCCTATGCCGAGTTCGATTGCCCGCAAGCTTGTCGCGCTATGGCGCTGGCGCCGAAGCTGGGCGGCTTCGTGCTCAATGGCCAGGGCTATCTCGGCGACGTCTACGGCAACGGCTGGTTCCAGACCCCGGTGCAACTCGACTCCGGTCTTAATCGAGTGCTCTTGCGCATCTCCGGCTACGCTGACGAGCGGGTCCGGTTCCGACTCGTGCCGCCGGCCGCGCCGGTCACGGTAGTCGCAAAGGACATAACTACTCCCGACGTGGTCGCGGACTCCCCCCTTGTCAGTTGGCTGGGAGTGCCTTTGCTCAATTCAACCCCTGACCGGATTGACTCGGTCAGAATCAGCGTCTCGACCTTGACCGGAGACAAAATCGGGAATACGTTCATACCGGACCTGCCGGGCCTCGGAACGATCAAGCCCGCCGTCCGCATAGCAGTTGCAGCGCGGCCGTTCGACACTACCGGCCTGCCACTCGTCATCGCCTGCACCTCCAAGGTAGGCACGACGCTCGACACCATCAAACTGCGCATCCGGCGGCCGGAACAGTCCCGCAAAGTCTGCTATCTCTCCAGCGCCGACAGTTCCTGTCAGTACTACGCCGTCCTGTACCCGAAAGACTATGACCCCTCGAAGCGCTACGCGCTGATTCTCTCACTTCACGGCGCTGGCGTTGATGCAGCAGGCCAGGCTGATGCTTACCGACCCAAAGACTGGGCATTCGTCGTCGCGGCGACCAACCGCAGGCCGTTCGGGTTCGACTGGCAGGACTGGGGGCGGATTGACGCGCTGGATGTACTCGGCCAGGCACTTGCGAGCCTGCCGATTGACCGCGACCGGGTGCTTTTGACCGGCCACTCGATGGGCGGGCACGGCACGTGGCATGTGGGTCTGGCCCATTCGGACCTGTTTGCCGCCGCCGCTCCCGAAGCAGGCTGGCCCGACATCGACCTCTACGTCCCGACGTTCACACAGCGCACCGCTATCTTCGCCGACCCGGCCCAGGTTGCAATCCGCGACATGGCAATGCGACCGGACAACACTCCAGCCATGCTGGTGAATGCGCTGAATCTGCCGTTGTTCATGCTGCACGGCGGCAATGACGACGACGTGCCGACCATCCACGGCCGCAACTTCGCCGAGTGGCTGAGAGAGCTAGGCTATCGCTTCACCTACAAGGAAGTCCCGAACCGGCCGCACTGGTGGAGCTACGAAAACGGGCTGAGCTGCCTGGACGATACCGACCTCATGAACTTCCTCAAAGTACAGCGCCGCGACCCCGGCCCGCGCCACATCCGCTTCCGCACCGCCGACCTCGGCCAATCGAACCGCAGTTACTGGACAACTATTGAGCGCGTGCGCATCGTCGGCCGTGATGCTGACATCGAAGCCTGGGCCACTGACTCACTCATCTCGGTCAGGACGGTCAACGTCGCTCAGTTCAGCCTCGACCTTGCCGGAGCGCCGTTCTTCCCGGGCACGGTCATGATTGAGGTCGACGGCATGCGGGTTGGCGCGAGGTACAGCCTGCCCGGAAGACTGACGTTCTGTGCCACCAGCCAGGGCTGGGTCGCCGGGGCGGCCCGTTACTCGGCGCTTACGAAGACTCCGGAGCTGTACGGCCCTGCCAAGCAAGCAATGATGAAGCCGTTCCTCCTCGTGTACGGCACCAAGGACCCGAGCCTGACACCGTTTCTTCGTCATTCGGCAACCCAGGAAGGACTGCGTTGGTGGCTGGTGGGAAACGGCACAACCCGGGTCGTGCCCGATACCGAGGTCACGTTCGAAGACATCAAGCGGATGAACCTGGTGCTCTACGGCGGCCCGAGGGAAAACTCGGTAACAAGCAAGATCGCAGACCGCCTGCCCATTCGCGTAACCGCGGGCCGCATGTCCCTGGGCAACAGCGACCTCGGCGACAGCCTCGCCGCCATGTTCGTCTATCCCAATCCGTTGAACCAGAACCGACTCGTGCTGGTGCGGATGGGAACCGACGCGAACGACACCCGCTTGTCGCTGTTCTGGGGCGTGGCCTCGTCCGGCGCCGGGATCCCAGACTTCATGGTCTTCGACCGCTCAGTGCGCCAGTACGGATGGGCCGGAGTCAGGGCCACAGGTTTCTTCGGCCCGGACTGGAATATCGATCCGGCATCAATGTACATGAAGGAATAGGTCCTCCCATCGCCAATCGCATCGTCCTGTCCGCGCCGGCCAAGGTCAATCTCGGACTTTGGGTTGGCCGCAGACGTGCCGATGGCTTTCACGACATCGTGACCATCATCGCGCCCGTCACGCTCCATGACACGGTGATCATCAGAACAGCGCGGCGCGGCATAGACGTGAAGCCTTGGGATTCCAAAACCCAAACCGCAGACCGCTTCTACCCTCACCCTTCCCTCCCCCTCAAGGGGGAGGGAACGAAAAGGAGGGGGTCGCAGGACGTTCCGTGGGATTCGCGGAATCTGGCCTACAAGGCCGCAGAGACATTCTTCCGGGCAGCCCGCATCAGCGCCGGTTGTCGTGTCCGCATCGCAAAGCGCATCCCGGTCGGAGGCGGACTCGGCGGCGGCTCTTCCGACGCCGCCACGGTGCTTCTTGGTTTGAACCGGGTATACGGCGTTCCCCTTGATGGACGCCGGCTCCGCAAGGCTGCCGCCGCATTGGGGAGCGACGTGCCGGCGTTCCTGCTGGACGGACCAAGCATCGCCCGCGGCCGCGGCGAAAGACTCCGCGGTATCCGGCTGCCGCGCATGAGCCTGTTGCTATGTTTCCCGGGTTACCCGGTGTCAACGGCGTGGGCCTACGCCGAGCTTGACCGTCTGCGCCGGAACGGGCAAGCTTTGACACCACCAGTCATTTCGCCTAAGATACTACGCGCCGGTCTGCGGCGCAACGAATTGGACAAGGTCGCCGCACAACTCAGCAACAGCTTCGAGCCAGCGGTCTTCCGGCGATTTCCCGCACTCGACCGTGTCAAAGAGCTATTGCTTCGGCACGGAATGTTGGCGGCTTCTCTGTCTGGTTCCGGCAGTACGGTCTATGGCCTGGTTGGTACGAAAGGCTGGAAAGACCCGATGGCCGCCCTGGCCCGGAATGGATTCCACTGCGTCAAAACCAGCACCATCTAGACCAATGCCGAAGGACGAACGCCGAATGCCGAACAGCCGCAACCCGGTTCGACGCTCGGAGTTCGCACTTCGAAGTTTCCTTTGGGGCGTCGTTCAACTGGCAGGACCCAGGACTTTGGATCCTGTTATGAAGGTTCGATTCCTTCCGCCCCAGCATATCTAGCCCGGCCCGCGGGCCGGTAGGCGAGCGAGGTAATATGCAAGGTCAGCTCAAAATCTTCTCCGGCCGGGCCAATGCGCCCCTGGCCATGAACATCTGCGAGCACCTCAGCATCAAGCCGGGCGATGCCGAGGTGAGGACGTTCGCGGATGGTGAAATCCGCGTCAACATCCGGGAGAGCGTCCGCGGCAGCGATGCCTTCGTCATCCAGTCGACGCAGCCGCCGGCCGACAACCTGCTCGAACTGCTGCTGATGATCGATGCGCTCCGGCGCGCGTCGGCCGAACGAATCACGGCGGTAATCCCCTACTTCGGCTACGCTCGGCAGGACCGCAAGGATAAACCCCGCGTGCCGATTTCGGCCAAGCTCGTCGCCAACCTGATTGAGCGGGCCGGTGCTGACCGGGTACTGACGATGGAACTTCACGCCGAGCAGATCCAGGGCTTCTTCGACATCCCGGTTGACCACCTTTACTCGACGCCGGTCCTGGTCGATTTCTTCCTCAAACGGGGAGTCGAAGGCTGCACGGTCGTCGCGCCCGATACCGGCCGGGCCAACCGGGCCCGCGGTTTCGCCCAGCGGCTGATGGAGAACATGCCCCTGGCGGTCATCGACAAGCGTCGTTCTGAACCGAACAAGGCGGCGGTCATGAACGTCGTCGGCGAGGTAGAAGGCCTGGACGCGATAATCTTCGACGACATGGTCGACACCGGCGGGACGCTGATCAAGGCCGCTCGCGCGCTACTGAAACACAAGGCCCGGTCGGTGATGGCCGTGGCCACCCACGCTGTCCTCTCCGGGGACGCGGTCCAGAAGATCCAGAAATCGCCGCTGGATGAGATGATCGTCACCGACACGCTGCCGCTGCCCCGCAAGAAGCTAATCAAGAAGATACGAGTGCTGCCCGTCGCGTCGTTGTTCGCGGATACAATCCTCCGCACCCACCGCAGCGAGTCGGTCAGCTCATTATTCATGTAGAGGAGAACATGGCATATACAGTCAAAGCAACACAACGCACCGACACAGGCAAGGGCAAGGTCGGCCGGCTCCGCCGTAGCGGAACTCTACCGGCGGTGATGTATGGGCACGGCGAACCGTCGCTCATCCTCGCGCTGTCGACGCAGGAATTCAACCGGCTGCTCGACCTCATCCAGGGCCACAGCCCGATTGTCGACGTCGAGGTCGAGGGCCAGCCCGCACAGAAGTGCGTAATCAAAACGCTCCAGCGTAACCCGATAACCGGTGGGCTCCTGCACGTCGATTTTCAAAAGGTCCATCCCGGCGAGAAGATTACGATGAACGTGCCGGTCATCGTCCACGGCTCTGCCGATGGAGTGAAACAGGGCGGCATGCTCGACCACGTGCTGCGGCAAGTGCCGATCCGCGCCTCAATTGACGCGATTCCCGAGCGCTTCGAGATCGACGTCACCAATCTCAAGATCGGCCACAGCATTCACATCAAGGACCTGGGCCGTCCCGACCTTGAGTATACGCTGCCCCTCGACTCGCCGATTGTCGCGGTGCTCACACCGCGGAAGCTGACCGAGGAACCGACTGCGGCCGAGGCTGCGGCGGCTGCCGAGGCCGGACCGGCCGAGCCTGAAGTCATCACCGAGAAGAAGCCGACCGAGGAAGAGGCTGAGGGTGAGGATGAAAAGGGCAAGGGCAAGGCCAAGGCCAAGACCGAAGCCAAGGGCGAGAAGAAGGAAGAGAAGAAAGAAGAGAAGAAGAAGGACAAGAAGTAGGCCGGTGACCATCTTCGGACTGGGTAATCCGGGCCCCCGCTATGCGCCCACGCGTCACAACGTCGGATTCATGGTTGTGGACACGCTTGCGGCAAGGCTCGGATTCCGGTTCCGGATGTTCACTGACCGGGAAGTGGCAGGCCGGCAATTCGCCGGTGACCAGTTGGTGCTGGTTAAGCCCCTCTTGTACATGAACGAATCGGGCGTCGTTGTTCGGAAGCAGCTCGAGCGAAAACCCGGCGACATGCTGGTAGTCTGCGACGACATGGCTCTGCCGTTCGGCCGGCTCCGTCTGCGTCCGGCCGGCTCGGACGGCGGCCACAACGGCCTCGGCTCGATCATGTCGCACCTTGGCCGCAGCGACTTCCCGCGCCTGCGTATCGGCATCGACGCCCCGGCCCGGAGCAGCGACGGCGCCGACTATGTGCTCGATCCGTTTCCGAAAGAGCAGGAGGCCTTGCTTCCCGAGGTCCTTGCGCGTGCCGCGGATGCCTGCATCGCCGTCGTCACCCAAGGGCTCGAACGGGCTATGAACCGCTTCAACCCGCCGAGGGACATGACTGAAACGTCGGACGTTTAGGATCGTGTCTTGAACACAAGGAAGACGCCATGAAGGTCGGGCTCGTCGGCCTGCCGAACGTCGGCAAGTCATCGCTCTTCAACCTGCTTACCGCGGGCAGCGCGAAGGTTGACATCTACCCGTTTACCACCATCGAGCAGAACGTCGGAGTCGTACTGGTCCCTGACGAGCGACTGGAGCGCATCGCTCAGATACTGAAACCGGAAAAGGCGACTCCCGCACACATCGAGTTCGTGGACATAGCCGGACTGGTCAAGGGCGCGAGCACCGGCGAGGGACTCGGCAACAAGTTCCTCGGCCACATCCGCGAAGCCGACCTCATCCTCCACATCGTGCGCGCATTCTCGGCCGGCAACATCCCCCATGTGCTTGACACCGTGGATCCGGACCGCGACGCGGCAATCGTGGAGGCCGAGCTGGCGATAGCCGACCTCGCGATTGTCGAGAAGCGACTGGAGCACGTGCGCAAGGAACCGAAGACGCCGGAACAATCACTCCTGCTCGAAGCCCTTGAGAAGCTCCACTCGGCCCTGGTCCGGGGCGAGCGAACGGCGCTGAGTCCGGAACAGAGCCGCGCCACGCGCGAACTCGGGCTCATCCTGACCAAGCCGGTCATCTACGCCGTAAACTGCTCGGACACCGAACCGGCCGACCCGTCGCGGTTTCCGCAGACTGCGGCGAAGACCAACCTGCTGTTCTCTGCAGCGCTTGAGGCCGGCATGGGCGACTTCGCCGAGCCGGACCGCGTTGAACTGCGCCGTTCATTGAACTTGGCCGCAGAAGGCCCGTCCGGCATCGTCGCCTGCTGTTTCGAGGCGCTCAACCTCATCCGGTTCTACACCATCAAGGGCACGGAGTCACGGGCATGGGCCGCGCCGGCCGGCACGACCGCAATCGAGGCCGCGTTCATGATCCACACCGACATCGGCAACGGTTTCATCAAGGCCGAGGCAATCAACTATCGTGACTTGGTCGCGTGCGGCGCCTTCCACGTCTGCCGCGACAAAGGCCATGTCAAAGTCGAAGGTAAGACCTACGTCGTACAGGACGGCGACGTCCTGCTCATCAAGTTCCGCTAGGATGCAGACTGGATACATTCGCCAATCGTCAATCGTAAATCGTCAATTACCACAGGAGGAAGTTTGAATAACTACGAGCTCGCGATGATCGTCAGTCCGGACCTGGCCGAGAAGGACGTACAGAAACTCGCCCAGGACTCCAAGGAACTGCTGGCAGCCAGCGGCGCAACCGCTGTCTCAGACGAACAGGTCGAGCGCCGGGCGCTGGCCTACCCCATCAAGAAGCACAACGAGGCCAACTACGTCTATGTCAACTTCTCGGGCCCGCCGACTATCCCGGAGAAGTTCCGCTACGAGATGCGGCACCGCGAAGGCCTGATGCGCATGGCGTTCGTATGTAGGCCGGTTCCCAAGCCAGCGCTGGAAGTATCCCCTGCCACCCCGCCGGAGCCGCAACCCGAGGCGCCCAATGTCTGAGACCGAGCGCGGCGGTCAACGTACCCCGGGCACCCCGATAAGACTGGGGAACCTGAACGTCGTAATCCTGCTGGGCCGGGTCACGATGGACCCAGACCTGCGCTACACTCCATCGGGCGCCGCTGTACTTGGCTTCCGAATCGCCGTGGACCGCGTCTGGCGCGACAAGGCGACCGACGAATGGAAACGCGAAGCCTCGTTCTTCCAGGTGAACCTCTGGGGCCAGAGCGCGGAACGGCTGAGCAAGACGATGAGAAAGGGTTCTGCGGTCCTGGTTGAAGGCCAGCTCCGCAGCCGCTCCTGGGAAGGCAAAGACGGCGAGAAGAAATATGCGGTCGAGATCCACTCGTCAAGAACTCAGGTGCTTGACAAGCCCGATTTCGCTCCTGGGACGGGACCGGGGCCGGTTGATGAAGAACCGGACATCCCCAAGGACCAACTGGACGACATCCCGTTCTAGTCAGGTCGCGCGCGGAGACTAGCGGCCGGTCGGGGCATCAAAACCCCGGCCGGTTCTTTCATGGATCTCTCAGCCTGCCGGCGATTACGGCGGTTCGCTTGCGTCCCGGGGCGGCTCCGGTACCGGCAGAGCGTCGTCTTCCTTGAACCGGAAGTGGTACGGCATTGGGAACCAGACCCTGACCTGCCGCCCGTAGTTTTCGGCCGGAGAGAACGACGCCCGTAGCGCGGTCGCGCAAGCCGCGGAATCGGCCGCCTGATAGCCGGAGGTGCCCGCGATTCGAGCCGCGAGTACGGCACCATCGAAGTCCACTAGCGCTTCCACGTAAGCAATCCCGCTGAAGCTGTACTTCTTCAACTCGGCCGGGTAAGCGGCCGGCCTAACGACGATTGGCTGAGGCGGTTTCTGCACCTTGTAAAAGCTGACCGCGTCCTCAAAGTCACCCAATAGTGGAATCACCGATGGATTCCAATACTGCAGCATACCCGGATGGTTAAACCTGAGCACAATCGTGTCACCCGCCTTGGCCATCGCGTCGGATTCCGGTTCCTGCGACGCCACGACGAAAAGCGGCACCCTGGATGTGTCGACCTCTACCTGCTCGAACCGTGACACGAGACCAAGTCTCCGGAGCGCACGATGCGCATGGTATACGTCCTTGCCGACCAGAGCGGGCACCGACAGAGAATCAGCCCCGGCGGTCATGGAAACAGCCGCCAGCACCGGGAGCAGCATACTCACGACTCTCTGGCTCACGATTGAGCTTATTGTCCAAGCCGTCCGCTGTCAAACTGGTGACGAAGGGGGCTAGAGTTCAAACTCGCCTTTGCCCGACACGACAACACCACCGCCGACCCGCACGCGAATGTGGCCGTCGCTCTCCTGCCCCTGCAGGTACAGCAGCGAAGGCCGGTTGACCTCAATGCCTTGCTCGGTCTGGATTGCGAACTCATTTCCACCCAGGTATCTGTGACGAACCAGCCAGGCGCAGAGACAGCCGTTGGCGCTGCCGGTGGCCGGGTCCTCCGGCACGTCGTAGTAGTCGCAGAACACGCGTACATGCAGACGACACTGAGGTTTAACGGTCTCCTCCGAGAACGCCAGCACCGCCTTGGCTTCAAGCCGGTCAATCAGCCGATAGTACTCGGCCAGGTTCAGCTTGATGCCGCGCGCCGCAGCCAGCGTCTTTACCGGGACAATCAGGAAAGACAGCCCGGTGGAAACCTCCTGAACCGGATAGTGGATGTCGATGTCGCCAGGCGACAGGCCAAGCACCCGGGCCGCCGCTTCCGGCTCGACGGTCGAGCCGAACACGGGCGGAACCTGAGTCATCACCAGTCGCGCTCCGTTTTCTTCAACCGCGACCGGCACTACACCTGCCTTCAGGTCCAGCCTGACCTCGTCCGCCTTGCGTCCGAGGAATCGATCCCACAACACGTATGCCGTTCCCAGTGTCGGATGCCCGGCAAACGGCACTTCACGGGCCGGCGTGAAGATGCGCACCGGCCAGCCGCGCTCGTTCGGCTTATCCGACAAGATGAAAGTTGTCTCGCTGAAGTGAATCTCACGGGCAAGAACCTGCATCTCCTCAGCCGTGAGTCCTCTCCCGTCGCGAAACACTGCGAGCTGATTTCCCTCAAATCGCCTCCGTGCAAAGACATCGCAGATGATGAACTCGCGCTTCATGTTGTCGAATCCTAGCTCCTCTGTCCACCGGGTCAAGCCCGAAGACGCAAAGTGATCGAACTGCCCGTTCGCTGATGCTGCGGCGGCCGTTCGGGTCGCTCGATGCCCTCCGGGCGGCAACTCGTGCCGTCCGCATGACCTTCGACCGGCGTCCAGAGACCCCAGCACCCACGTATCAGAGGCGGAATTGATTGACAATCCGGGCGTTTTCGCTATCGTTTGGGCTCAGATAAGGAGATCACTTTGCTCAAGATTCGACTAAGGCGCATGGGACTTCGCAACCGACCTGCCTACCGGCTGGTCGTGATTGACTCGCGCAAGGCGCGCGATGGCGAATACCTCGAATCGGTCGGCCACTATGACCCGCGTACGAAATTCCTGGAACTGGACGCCGAGCGCATCGGCCACTGGATCACGAAGGGCGCGCAGACCTCGGGCACGGTTGGCAGGCTCATGAGCCGCTACGCGCGGCAGCACGCGCCGGCGGCCGAGGCCGCGAACGGCGACAGCGCGGAGACCGCGACCGTAGCAACCGAACCCGTCCCCACACCGGAGAGCGCGACACCGACAGACACACCCAAGGAGTAGACCATGAAAGAGATGATCGAGCACATCGTGAAGGCACTCGTCGACCACCCGGACCAGATCAAGGTCACCGAACTCGCTGGCGAGCGGACACTCACCTATGAAGTCAAGGTCATGCCGGGCGACCAGGGCAAGGTCATCGGCCGGCAGGGCAATACCATCGACGCGATTCGGGCGATTGTCAGAGCGGCGGCCCGCAAGCTCGACAAGCACGCAACGATTGACGTAATCGGCTAGACCACCCGCGGACCCGACCGTCATTCCGATCCATGCAGGCATCCGTCATCACGCTGTTCCCCGAATACTTCGCCGGTCCCTTCGACTGCGGACCGACGCGTATCGCGCGCGCTGACGGCAAGCTCGCGATCAGTTTGACCAACCCCCGGGACTTCACCACCGACGCCCACCGCACCGTCGACGACTACCCGTTCGGCGGTGGCGCCGGCATGGTGATGAAACCCGAGCCCCTCTCTGTGGCAATCGATACTGCGCGCCGGCCGGAAAGCCTCGTCGTACTCCTCTCCCCCCAAGGCGAGCGCTTCTCGCAGCCGATGGCCGAGGAGTTCAGCCGCGCCGAACACCTCGTGCTCGTTTGCGGCCGCTACAAGGGCGTTGACGAGCGCGTCCGCATGCTGGCTGACCGTGAGGTCTCGGTCGGAGACTATGTGCTGGCCGGCGGCGAGGCCGCGGCCGTGGTCATCATCGAGGCCATCGCCCGGCTTTTGCCCGGCGCGGTCGGCGACGAGGATTCGGTTGCGACCGACTCGTTTTCGGCCGGCATCCTCGACGCCCCCTATTACACCCGGCCGCGTGAGTTTCGCGGCCGCGAAGTCCCGGAAGTGCTGGTGTCCGGCGACCACGCCTCGGTCGCCCGCTGGCGCCGGGAACAGGCTCTGAAAACTACCGCCCGGCGCCGGCCCGAACTCCTGCGCAATGAAGCCCTGACCGAGTCCGAGCGCGAGTTCCTTTGCCGGGAACTACAGAAGGAGATCATCAATGGCTAAGAAGGAAGCTCCGAAAGAAGCTAAAGCCGCGCCGGTCCGGCACGAGCCGGCCCAGATCCCGCAGCTGCGGCCCGGCGACAGTGTCGCGGTCCACGTGCGGATTGTCGAAGGCGACAAGGAACGCCTGCAATTGTTCGAGGGAACGGTCATCCAGATCCGCGGGGCCGGCCCGAACCGCAGTTTTACCGTCCGCAAGGTAAGCCGCGGCTACGGCATCGAACGCATCTTCCCGTACGGCACGCCGGCCGTCGCCAAGGTCGAGGTGAAACGGCATGGCAAGGCCCGACGGGCCAAGCTCTACTATCTGCGCAATCGGACCGGCCGCGAGGCGATGCTCCAAGAGCAGCGGGGTGAAGAGCAACCTAGACCTGGAACTGTGGCAGAGTAGCACCCTCTTCTGCGGCGTGGACGAGGTAGGAAGGGGGGCCTTGGCTGGGCCGGTGGTCGCCGCGGCCGTTATCCTCCCACCCCACACGGATATCGACGGCGCCGATGACTCCAAGAGACTGACTCCTCTCCGGCGCGAACGCCTCGAACCCGAGATTAAGCGCCGCAGCCTGGCTTGGGCAGTCGCGTGGGCCGGCAGCCGCTTCATCGAAAGACACAACATCGCCAACGGTACCTTCCACGCCATGCGGCTTGCCGTCCGGCGACTTCAAGTCCGGCCGGAACTCGTCCTTGCCGACGGCTGGGCAATCCCGGAAATCGACCTTCCCTGCCGTGGGATCATCCACGGCGACAGCTCGAGCCTCTCCATCGCCTGCGCCTCAATCATTGCCAAGGTCTGGCGCGACCGGCTGATGACCCGCTTGTCCCGGCGCTACCCCGGCTACGGGCTTGACCGGCACAAGGGGTACGGTACCGCGGCGCACGTGCAGGCGCTGAAGGAACTCGGCGTCTCCCCCATCCACCGCCGAACATTCTCACCGGTACGCGACCTCGTCGCCTCGGCCCAGTGAAAGCGAAACCGCTGGGCCGGAAGGGAGAGGACCTTGCCGCTTCCCACCTCCGGGAAATCGGTTGGGAGATTCTCGAACGCAACTACACGACGTGGCTGGGCGAAATCGACCTGGTCTGCCGCGACCGGGACACGCTCGTATTCGTCGAGGTGAAGACCCGCAATGAAACCGACTTCGCGCGGCCCGACCAGTCGGTGACACAGCGCAAGCAGGCGAAACTGCGCCGGCTTGTCGAGGAATACCTGGTGAAGCACAACCTGGAAACGGCCGACGTCAGGTTCGACGTGCTTGGCGTCACGCTCAGAGGGCGGCGACCCGAGTTCGACCACATCGTCGGAGCACTCTAGTGCTGTCGCGCGTGCAGTCGGCCGCGGTGTACGGGGTCGACGGCTACATCGTGACCGTCGAGACCGACATCACCCACGGTCTGTCGGCGTTCAACATCGTCGGCCTGCCTGACGCCGCGGTCAAAGAGTCACAGCACCGCGTCCAAGCGGCAATCAAGAACTCCGGCTTCACGTTCCCCAACCGCAAGATTACGGTCAATCTCGCGCCGGCCGACGTCAAGAAAGAAGGCGCGGCTTTCGACCTGCCGATGGCGGTCGGCATTCTCGCTGCCGGCGGAATCATCCAGCCGGAGGCGCTGCGCGACCTCGCATTCCTCGGCGAGTTATCGCTCGACGGCTCGGTCCGCCCCATCAAAGGTGCGGTCTCGATGGCGGTCGCGGCGCAGCTCGCGGGCTTGCGCGGGCTCATCGTGCCGACTCAGAACGCGACCGAGGCCGCGATGGTCGAGAGCCTGCCGGTCTACGCCGTCGGCTCTTTGGTCGAGGCAGTCAACTTCGTCAACGGCGCAGCCACCATCGAGCCGACGCACACCGACATCGCCGCACTCTTTGCCCAAGCCGCGATTCAGTCTGTTGACCTTGCCGAGGTCCACGGCCATGAACACGCCAAGCGCGCCCTTGAGATTGCCGCGGCCGGCGGCCACAACGCGCTGATGATCGGGCCGCCCGGCTCGGGCAAGACCATGCTGGCGCGGAGGCTGCCGACCATCCTGCCGCCAATGACATTGCCCGAGGCGCTGGAGGCGACCCGGATTCACAGCGTGGTCGGCGCGCTCTCACCGGACCGGCCGTTGGTCGCGACCCGGCCGTTCCGCTCCCCGCACCACAACGTCTCGGAATCGGGCGCGATCGGCGGCGGCACCGTGCCGCGACCGGGCGAGGCATCGCTCGCCCACAACGGAGTGCTCTTTCTCGATGAGCTGCCCGAATTCCGGCGCGACGTGCTCGAGGCCCTGCGCCAGCCGCTCGAAGATGGAGAGGTCACAATCGGCCGGGCCCGCTCGACCTTCACCTTCCCGGCAAGGTTCATGCTCGTCTGCGCCATGAACCCGTGCCCCTGCGGCTTCGCCGGTGACCCGCGCCACGCCTGCTCCTGTTCGCCGCAGAAGATTCGCCACTACCGGAGCAAGATTTCCGGACCGCTACTCGACCGCATTGACATCCATATCGAAGTGCCGGCGCTCAAGTACGACGACATCTCGACCAAACGGGCGGGCGAGAGTTCCAGAGCAGTCGCCGAACGGGTCGCCCGGGCACGCCGGACCCAGCTCGCCAGGTTTGCCGCGACGAACTCGCGCCACCCGGTCTACTCGAACGCCCAAATGGGACCGCAGTTCATCCGCCGCTTCTGCCCGGTCTCGGCCCAGAGCGACGAAATCCTGCGGGCCGCGATTGACCGGCTCGGGCTCTCGGCCCGCGCCTACCATCGCGTGCTCAAAGTCGCGCGCACTATCGCCGATCTGGAAGGCAAAGAGAACATACAGCCGTCCCACATCACCGAGGCGGTGCAGTATCGCACACTCGACCGGACAGCGTGGTAGAAGAGAAATGACGAAGTTCGAAATGCGAATACCGATTGAAACTCGAGGTGCGGATAAGGACCAATCCGGAATTCGGGCTTCGTCATTCAGTCGTCATTCGTGCTTCGGATTTCGGGTTTACCCATTGAATCGTCACTCGTGTCTCGGACTTCGGGCTTTGGCTGCCCCAGCGGTCATGTTCCGTGACTCGATCACTAGACCACAGGACCACTTTGTTTACTGCATAGGAGGACACCATGGACCTGGCAAAGAGAATCCATGAAAGAAAGGCAAAGGTTGCGGTCATCGGCATCGGCTATGTCGGCCTGCCCTTGAGCATCGAAATCGCGCGCGCCGGTTTCACGACAGTGGGTTTGGACGTCGACAAGACAAAGGTGGCCGCGGTGCTGAAAGGCAAGAGCTTCATCGGCGACGTCAAAGACTCGGACGTGGCCGAAGTCACGAAGAGCGGCAAGTTCACCGCCACATCCGACTTCAAGGTCCTGGCGTCGTGCGACATCATCAACATCTGCGTGCCGACGCCTTTCACCGCCTCCAAAGACCCCGACGTGTCCTTCATCCAGGACGCGGGCCGCGAAGTGGCGAAGCACTTCAAGCCAAGTCAGCTTGTCGTCCTCCGCTCGACAACCTACCCGGAGACGACCGAGAAAGTCCTGCAGCCCATCCTGGACGAACCGGGTCGGAAAGTCGGCCGCGACTACTACCTGGCATTCGTACCGGAACGCATCGACCCGGGCAACCACACGTTCAACACGAAGACCACGCCGGTCGTGGTCGGCGGGGTCACCAAAGCCTGCACCGACCTGACGGTAGACTTCTACTCACGATTTGTCGAGCGGGTTGTCCGCGTCTCCTCGCCGAGCGCTGCCGAGATGTCGAAGCTACTCGAGAACATCTTCCGCAGCGTCAACATCGCTCTCGTCAACGAAATGGCCATGATGTGCGACCGGATGGGCAACATCGACATCTGGGAAGTCATCAACGCCGCTTCGTCCAAACCGTTCGGCTACATGCCGTTCTATCCCGGGCCCGGCATCGGCGGCCACTGCATTCTGATCGACCCGTACTACCTTGCGTGGAAGGCCCGCGAGTACGACTTCCACTCAAACTTCATCGAGCTCGCGGCCGAAACCAACGAGGGCATGCCATTCTACGTCGCCGACCGGATTACCGAAGTGCTGGGCATCAACGGCATCGCCGCCTCCAAGGCCAGGTTGCTAATCCTCGGCGCGGCGTTCAAGGGCAACGTCGAGGATACGCGCCACTCACCGGCGATCAAAGTAATGGAACTGACCCATGGCAAGGTCAAGAGAATTGACTACCACGACCCATACGTGCCGCAGATTCACTTCAATGGAACCGGGTTCAAGTCGGTGCCGCTGACTGCGAAGGCGCTCAAGTCGGCCGACTGCGTCGTGATTCTCACCGACCACAAGTGCTTCGACTACGACTTCATCTTCAAGCACAGCCGGCTGATTCTCGATGCGCGCAACGCGATCAAACGCCGCGGCTCGAAGAAGCTCTACACCCTCGGCAACCACCCGGTCAAGCGCTGACCGCGCCCCGGACTCGAAACTGAAACGTCCCGCGTCGGATGTGGGCCGCACCACATCCAGACAGCGCTCACGCGCCGGTCTGAAATTCCCCAGCCCAGTCCCGTACGGACGCGACCACGCCGGGCAAGGCGCGCCGGACCGGGTGGGACAGCTCTTCCCCGAACTCGATACTCTCCGGTTGGATGCCGAGCAGTTCGACTGTCGCTCCCGTCTCCATCGAGAGCATCTCTATCGTTAGGGTGAGAGGCAGAGTGTGAGTCGAGAGCAGGCCATACGACAAACCGTCGACCTCCTCGCGGCTGAACAGACGAAACTCGCCGGGTTTTGCGCCGTAGTGGCAGCAGTCAACCACGAGTATGTGGGTGGGCTTTCGGACCGCGACCGGCTGGACGTAGTTCTCCGGCGTGCTGCCGCAGTCGAGGACGAAGAGAGAGGTTGAGGCTAAGGTTGAGGTCCCAAACTTGACCTTGACCTTAGCCTCAACCTTCTGGATCTCGTCGCATACGATGCAGCCGATTGCATCGTCCCCGCGCAGCCTGTTGCCGACCCCGAGGATTGCTACCGAGTTGGCCTCGAGACTTGGGACTGGCGCTTCCCGCTCGACACTCGTCAATTCCTCACAGTTTCTTCAGCCACTGCTTGCATTCGCTGACGTAGTGCGGTAGCCAGGGAACGTCGTCCTGATACGGCTCCCACGCAATCACACGGTTGAACCGTTCCCGCGCTTCGTCCTTCTTGCCCATCTGCGTGTAGGCCTTGCCGCATACGTCCCAGTTCTCGGCCATGGAATACTTGTCGTCGGGAAACGCCCGTGGTATCGCTGAATCCAGTACCGCCCCCACCTGAACTGCGTCGGCGTAGCGCCCGCCCTTGAAGTATGCGTCGCGCATCGTGCGCATAACGCTTCTGTTGCCGGGATAGATAGCGAGCACCCGCTTGCAGTAGTCAACTGCCTCATCGTATCGCTCATCGGTCTTGAGCATCATGGCCATCATCATCTCCGCCGGCCCCTTGAGCGGCCCGTCGCCGTCCGCCATGGGCCGGACGACGGCGTATGCTCTTGGACGCGACCCCATCAGATGCAGACCCAACGTGTACTTCGACGACGTCGCCTTGTAGTAGTCAATCATGCCCGATGCGAGTCGCGCCTCGGCCAGACTCGAATCTCGTCTCAGGGCCGCATCCAGGTGCGGGGATACGTCCAGCATCGCCTTGCCCGCGGACATCTTCCGTCCCTGCCAACCGAGAAAGCTCGAGCGGTTGAGCTGGGTCAAACCGAAGTAAAGGTGGGCCTGCGCGTCTTCCGGATCCTCGGCCAACTGCTGCCGGCAGAGCATCAACACGTGGTCGCTGAGTGCGAAGAAGGAGTCCGCAAGCACCCCGCGTCCGGAATCGTTGATGAAAAGCTGAAGCACGGCCGCCTGCCAGTAGTACCCGGCCGGGTCAGTCGGCTCTGCCTGGATTGCCGCGGCGGTAATTGCCAGCGCGGAGTCATACTGCTGCAGATAGCCGAGTTCCCGCACACGCGCGATATCGCCTGTGCTCATGCCCGCGGCCACGGAGACCGCGAACGCAAACAGCAGGCTAGGCTTCAGCGATGACGTCGATCTCAACCGAGACTCCCTTGGGCAGGGCCGCGACCTGAATGGTCGAGCGAGCAGGAAACGGTTCGCGGAAATAGCGGGCGTACACCTCGTTGACCTTGCCGAACAGGCCCATGTCGGTCAGGAACACCGTGGTCTTCACCACCCGGCTCAGGTCAGTACCGGCCGCGGCGAGAACCGCGGCAAGGTTGGCGAACACCTGCTCTGTCTCCTTCACAATGTCGCCCGTCACCAGGTTGCCGGTGTTCGGGTCAATCGGTATCTGCCCGGACGCGAAGACCAGATTGCCGTACCGCACGGCCTGACTGTATGGCCCAATCGGCTTCGGCGCCTTGTCGGTCAAGATCGCTTTCCGCTCACCGCTCATGATTTGCTACCTTTCCCCTCCTCACCCTCGCTACGCTCTCCCTCTCCTCTCAGAGGAGAGGGATGGGGTGAGGAGAATCCGGACCTAATCACTCGTCACTCGCCATTCGTCACTCGACACTTCCTCATGATGCCAGATTGCCCAAGGCAATTGAATACAGCTTGGTTTCTGCCGAATCGGCCCGGGACAACATCACAATCGGCTTCCGTGCCCCGACGATGATACCGGCGCACTTTGCCCCGCCCAGGTACTGGAGCCCCTTGGCCAGGATGTTCCCGGTTGCGAGCGACGGCACTACCAGTATGTCAACGTTGCCCGACACCTCGCTCGCGACCCGCTTGATCTTCGCCGCCTCCGGTGAAAAGGCGATATCAAGGGCGAGCGGTCCCTCAATCACGGCCTCACCGAACTCGCCCTGGTCTCCCATTCTCGCCACAATCGCCCAGTCCAGGGTGTCCGCGACATTGAGCGTTATCTTCTCGACCGCCGACAGGAGCGCGACCAAAGGCCTGTTTATGCACAGGAACCGCGCCAGTTCGATGGCGTTCCGCACTATGTCTATCTTCCGTCGCAGGTCCGGCTGAGCGTTGATGCCGCCATCGGTAACAAACAGCACCTTCTTGTAGGTCGGTAGCGCCAGCAACGCGACATGGCTCAGTATCCGGTCGCCGCGCAGTCCGTTCGCCTCGTCGAGCACGCCATGCATGAAGGTCGCGGTGTCGACCTGGCCCTTCATCAGGAAATCGCCTTTGCCGGCCACGTCCGAGATTGCCTGCCGGATCGACTCGGCCTGCGAGGAGGTATTGTGAATCTCGAAGTCTGCGGCAGAGAACTTCTGGCTCTGGCAGATGGTTGCGATGCGCTGTTCGTCCCCGTAGAGAGCGCCTTCGGCGATGCCGGCCTGCCTGGCGGCGTGCAATGCCTCGATAGTGGCGCAGTCTTCAGCACACGCGACCACGCAACGCCGGGTGCCGCGTGCCCGGGCCCGCCCCAGCAGGTCCTCGAAGTTGGCGACCGGTCCAGAATCAGCAGCCATAGTACAGACTGAACTCCCACGGATGAGGCCGGCGGGCGACCGCCTCGACCTCATCCATCTTGATCTCCACCCACTTGTCGATGGTCTCCTTCGAAAAGACGCCATCATGTGTGAGGTAACGGCTGTCCTGCTTCAGCTCATCCAGCGCCCGCACAAGAGAGAATGGAACGGCCTTCTTGCCTAAGTCGAGCGAATCGAGCCTGCCGCTGAGCGGCATGCCCGGGTCGACCTTGTTACGGATTCCATCCAGCCCGGCCATCAGCACTGCGGCCATCGAAAGGTACGGATTGGCAGTCGCATCGGGAATCCGGTACTCGATTGCCATCTCGGCCGCCTTAGTGACGTAGCCAGGGATGCGAATAGCCGCGGTCCGGTTGGCCACCGAGAAGAAGATGAGCACCGGCGCTTCGTAGCCCGGAACCAGCCGGCGGTAGGAATTGGTGCTCGGGTTGGTCAGCGCGCAAAGGCTGGGCGCGTGATTCAGGATGCCGCCGATGTAGTGAAGCGCCATCGGCGATAGCTTGGCCGCCGCCTTCTCATCGCCGAACATCGACGTACCTTCGCCCTCGCCCCCCGCCCCCTGCCCCCCGCCCCCTCTCTTCTGCAGGTACATATGCAGGTGCATGCCGGACCCGGCTTCACCGAATATCGGCTTGGGCATGAACGTCGCGCTCTTGTCGTGCTTGAACGCGAGGTTGCGCACCAGGTACTTGCTCAGCATGATGCCGTCGGCCGAGCGCATGGCGGGCAGGAACACCGGTTCGACCTCGACCTGCGAATAGCGACCGCCTTCGTGATGGTGATACTTCACCGGCACGCCGCACTGAGCCATCAGCAATGAAAGCTCGGAGCGGAAATCGGAGCTGCGGTCGAAAGGCGGGGCAACGTGATAGGCCGGACCCTTGAACAAAGAGAAGCCCGACGGGTCGTCGTGCCTCAGTTCGTCGGTCTCGATTCGATAGACTGCCGACGATTGGTCGGTCCAGAACTCGGCCTTGTTGAACAGGTAGAACTCAAACTCCGGTCTGACCATCACCTCGTCGGCGTGTGTTTCCTTCGCGAGCACCGCAATTGCCCGTTGCAGGATGGCGCGCGGGTCGCGCTCGTACCTGCGCTTGCCGTCGCTCTCGTAGATCTCGGCGAAACAGGAGATCGTCGGCTCCTGGGTGAATGGGTCGACAAAGGCCGAGTCGAGGTCCGGCTTCAGCACCATGTCGCCGGCATCAACGGCCCGGAACCCGGCGACTGCCGAGCTGTCGAACCCGACGCCTTCCTTGACCGCACGCTCCAGTTGCTCGACCGGCAACGTCACGTGCCGGAGGCGGCCGGTCAGATCCGAGTACTTGAGATCGAGGAACTTGATGTCCTTCTCGAGGATGGCGTTTTCGATACGTTTCACGCCTGTAAGCTTGCCACAAAACACCGCAAAGTCAATCCAAGGTCCGAATTCGCCGCCCGGGCTGATGCTGCGCCGCTTGACGATCGGGAGTCGGCCGCTACGCTGTCTGACAATGACCGAGGCCCCCGGCCTGAATGCACCGCGCGGAGGCGCCTCGCGTCGCTCAGGAGGAACAACAATGGCTTACCCTAAGGACGCGGCCCGTAAGGCTGCCGCGATTCTAAAACACGCCGCAGCGGAGAAGGTACGGTTCGTCAATCTGCAGTTCGCCGACATCTTCGGCATGGTCAAGAGCGTCACCATGCCCGCGACCCGGCTGCCCGGTTTCATCGAGAGCGGAGTCTGGTTCGACGGATCTTCGGTGGAAGGTTTTGCCCGCATCGCCGAGAGCGACATGTACCTGCAGCCCGACCTCGACACATTCTGCATCATCCCCTGGGAACGGGGCGAGAACACCACGGCCCGCCTCATCTGCAACGTATTCGGACCGGACGGGAAACCCTCGGCTGCAGACCCCCGCCACGTACTCATCCGTGCTCTCAAAGAAGCCGAGGCCGCCGGCTTTCGCTTCATCACCGCTCCGGAATGCGAGTTCTTCCTCTTCAAGAAGGATGGACTCCACTCTACCCCTCACGACAAGGCGGGCTACTTCGACTACTCGACCGATGAAGCCTACGAGGTCCGCAAAGAAATGGTCAACGCTCTCCACGAATTCGGCATGCAGGTCGAAGCCAGCCATCACGAAGTCGCGGTCGGGCAGCATGAAATCAACTTCCGTTACGACAATGCACTCCGGACCGCCGACAACACGCTGACGTTCAAACTCACGCTCAAGACGGTCGCCCAACGGCACGGCCTGCACGCGACATTCATGCCTAAGCCCGTGTTCGGTATCAATGGCTCCGGCATGCACACCAACCAGAGCCTTTTCGGTATCGCGAGCGGCAAGAACGCCTTCTACGACCGCCGGGAGGAACACGGGTTGTCGAAGATTGCCCGCCATTTCATCGCCGGACAACTGGCCCACGCCCGAGGAATGTCGGCAATACTGTCGCCGTTGGTCAACTCCTACAAACGGCTGGTGCCGGGCTACGAAGCGCCGGTTTATGTCGCGTGGGGCCGGATCAACCGCTCGGCTCTCATCCGCATCCCGCAGTTCGCCCCGGACAAGACCGAGACTGCTCGGGCCGAGTTGCGTTGCCCGGACCCGAGCTGCAATCCCTACCTTGCCTTCGCGGTAATGCTGAAGTGCGGACTGGAGGGAATCCGGAAACAGATCGAGCCACCGCCGCCGACCGACGAGAACCTCTACCAGCTCGATGAAGCCAAGCTACGCAAGCAACATATCAGCACACTGCCGGCCTCGCTCACCGAAGCGCTGGATGAGATGGAAAAGGACGAGACCGTTCAGGAAGCGCTGGGACCCCACATCTCCGCCCGGTTCATCGAAGCAAAGCGGCAGGAATGCGCCGAATCAGGAATGCAGGTAACCCAGTGGGAGCTGGATAAGTACCTGCCCATCTACTAGTCGATAGACTCGCGGACGACGACGTGAGGGCGGCGTGACTGCCGCCCTCAGTTTCATCCGAACCCGCCCGCATCTTCTGCCGGGCTCAACCTCAACCTGAACCTTAACCTCGACCTATGTCCTCACCTCAACCTCAGCCTTAGCCTCGTCCTGCTCGCCCACTTGATTCCTTGCCCCTTGGACCGGCAAACGCGCGGCTCAAAGCTGCGACAAGAGCACGCCGGAAAGCTCCACTCAAAGTTCGCCGGAAAGTACCTTAGAAAGCATGCTCGAAAGCGTACTTCATAGCATCTTCCATCGCTCATTTCAGAGCTCGCTTCATCGCTTCGTGCATTGCTCATCTCAAAGCTCAGCGCATCGCTTCTCACATCGCTCGCTGCAAAGCTCCGGCGAAAGCTCGCGCAGAAGCTCGCCTGAAAGCTCAGATCAAAGCTCATTTCAAGGCTCGTTTCATGGCTTGGTCGAAAGCTCCTCAAAGGGCATGCCCCCGGGCGACCCCTATATGCGAACTTCCCGCGACGCAACAGGGCTTAACGGGCTGAGAGTACTTTACTTATGACTAGCTTCGGAGAATTACTGAACCATCAGTTCTTTTGGGCCTTTCGCGACCCCGAAATCCACCCGCGCGCAGCGTTGGGAATCGCCTGTTGCGTCACCTGGGCTTCTCCTTTGCCGTGACCTCGTCCCGCGTAGCCATGTTGACATTCACTCGACCGAAGGTATCCTATGGCCGTGAAGCAACGGCCACCGCCCCACCCGCACAGTCGAAGAGTATTGTTCGATGATGATTGACGGTCTGGACTGGCTCGACTGGCTCCACCGGATCAGAGCCGAATCGGAAGCTGAGCGCCGGCGTCAGGGCAAGACTGTCGCCGAGCGGCTAGCGCGTGCGGAAGAAACCGCGGACCGAGTTGAGCGCGAGATGGCAGACATGGCCGCGCCCGTCGCCCGTGACAAGCCACAATCAGGCACGCAAAGTGACCCGCTCGACCCTGACGGAGGCTGGTAATATGGGAAGTGCCCGCTTTCTTCCCCTGAAGGAGATTCCAGTCATGGAAAGTGATTCGGTTTTTCCCGGTCCAGGGAAAGTCAAACATGTGCGGAGCATCACGAAAGACTCCTCGCCCGCAAGCGCGACTGCGCGTGGCTTCGATGTACCAAAGGCAGCAGCACGCTCATTGGGTCAGATCGGTAACACAGAGGCTGTCGCTGCTCTAACAAAGATAGCTGTAGGCGGCCCGACCTCAGCCCGAATCGTAGCACTTGAATGGCTGGCCAAGTTGCGCGGCAAGAAGGCTATTCCAGTTCTGGTCAACTGCCTTACTGACGTCAGCGCGGATGTCCGCAGAGCTGCTCGCACAAGGGTCGCTGAGGTCGGGTCAGAAGCTGTGGGCTACATAGTTCCGCTCATGCAACATGAGAGGTGGTTCGTGCGCGCTTCTGCGGCGCACCTGCTAGGTCAGCTAGGCGGAGACAAGGTAGTCCCGCTGCTGGTGCCGGCCCTCGGCGACAGATACAAGACAGTGCGGGACTCTGCCGAAGAGGCCCTGCGCTCCATTGGCACGGCTTCAGCCAAGAGAGTCATTCTTCAACGGACGACCCCGAGCCCCGTGGGCGGCGTCGACAACTTAGCCAAACGTGCCAGACGCGGCTCGCGTCGGGCGATCGATGAACTAATAGCGGCAGCGGCCTCTCCGGGTCACCCCGAACAGGATGCAGCGATAGAATCACTAGGCACCTTGGATGACATTCGGGCAATCCACACTCTCGTGGGGCTCCTCCCCGACCAGTCATGGGCCACACGCAGAGCTGCTTGCGAAGCGCTGGCACGAATTGGCAAACCAGCGACCGCAGCGTTGCTTGGAGCCCTGAACGACTCAAACAGCTACACCAGATTCGGTGCCGCTCGCGCCCTAGGTCTGGGTGGGTGCAAGTCAGCGGAGCGGCCACTGATCGAGCTTCTGCGTGACCCTGACGAGTACGTGCAAGGGGCGGCCGTGATGGCGCTTGGTGTGCTGCGCTCTAGCAGAGCCGTACCTCATTTGCTGAACGTCGCAAAGGGTGACTAGTGTGAGCGGTACGTTCGACGCCACAAGGAGGGTCTATTGCCCCTAGCAGAACTGCGGATTAAGAACTACAGGGCTTTCGAGGACAGCGGACTCGTCAAGATGGGTAGCATGACGGCCGTAGTTGGCCGGAACGACGTCGGTAAGTCAGCTCTGCTGCACGCACTTAGGGTCTTCTTTAGTCCGCCCAAGAAGGGTCTGCCTCTCGCGGAGATACACGGTCAGAACGCGAAAGCTGAGGTCGAAATCGAAGTAGCACTGAAGCCGAGCGCGCTCTCGTCCCAGGAAGTCAAGATCGACGCGAAGAACAAGATCAATCTAACGTCCGACCGTCTCATTGATGGAAGCGGGTTGCTGCGTCTCCGCTTGGTTGCTTCCGTCAAGGGCACATTGAGGTTAGAAGCGCTCGTCCAAGACGTGGACGACGATGCGCTGTTTCCCCTCGCGACAAAGAACCAGGAGCAGTTGCTCTCCCTGCTAGAGGCGCAGGGGCTGACTGCCACGCGAGCGGGCCGAGAGACAAACCAAGCCAAGCGCGAGAGTCTTCGCCGCAAGGCAGAAGCCGATGGCAAGGGACTTCGCGAGGCGTGGGTGGACGTCTCAGACGTTGAAGCAGCGTTGCGAGAGGTGCTTCCCGAATTCGTCCTCTTCACGGATACCGCGGACTACGGCATTGAGGAAACGGCCGTGCAGAACCAGTTCAAGGGAATAGTAGACAAGGCCCTCGCTGCGCACACGGGTGCAAAGCAGATAGAGGATGACATCCGCGCGACAGTGCAGCAGGAATTCGACAAGGTGTACGACCGTCTCTGCCACCTAACTGACTCAGTGACGTCGCTGAAGGCGGAACCCAAGGTAAACTGGAAGAAGGCAGTTGACGGCATCGGACTGACCTGTGGCGATCTTGCGGGCCAAGATACGCCGTACGAATTACGGGGAGCCGGGATACGGCGGCTCTTCATGGTTGCATACCTCCAGTATGAGGCGGCTGCCTCGATGCATACGCCTAACGGCCCTAAGTACGTTTTCGCAGTGGAGGAACCGGAGGTGCACCTCCACCCCGGTGCGCAGCGTGACCTCATAGAGGCCTTTTCTGAACTCGCGAACCTCGGACATGCTGTTGTCTTCACAACTCACTCACCGGTCTTCGTGGCAGAGGCGAAAATGCAAGACGTGGCTCTCGTGACACGTGCCGACAACAAAGCCAACGTAACGCAGAAGCCACATATCGACGCCAGACAGATCGCAGAAGAACTGGGTGTCGAGGCATCGGACCGACTCGTCGGTAAGAACTACATCATCCTCGTGGAGGGTCCGCGAGACGTGCGCTTCTACACCTCCGTGTTAGACGAACTGAGCAAAGCAGGTAGGACGAAGATGCAACCGGGCAAAGTCATGTTCCTGCAATGCGGCGGCGTGGATAACGTCAAGTTCAATGTAACAACCCGCTGCATGGATGAAGCTCATCTCAGATGGGCAGTTCTCGGAGACAGCGACAGAATGTCGGCTGGCGGTCCGCTGGGGCAGAAGGCAACCGCCCTCCAAGCAGCTATCCCACCGACATGCAGCCTCTGCTGCTTCCTCGAACGCACGGCAATAGAGAACTATCTTGACCAGAACGTAGTGAAACAGGTGACGGCAATTGACTGTCTAATCCCACAATACGGGAAGCCGACAGATCTAGCTGGGGCTCCGTTGGGCAAACGAACGCGCGACAAACTCAAGGATGCCGGCCACGTGGTCGCTCAGCGCATGTCAGCGTCGGGGATTGAGTCATGCTCCAAGGATGCAGGTGGGACGTGTGAGTTCGCGCGCATCTTCGATGACATATATGCCGCCTTCGGGTCACCCTAGAAAGAGCAACCGGGGGATGAGGGACAGTCACCCATTAGGGTTGCTGCGGGACATCTCGGCAGATTCCGCCCGCCCGCCCGGAACGAGCCTACCGCCCACAGCCGACAGCTAGCAGCTTCCGACGGACCAGCAAGGGAATTGCAGATTCAGGATCCTAGATTGCAGATTACGGACGGCGTCTCCCCAGCCATCAGCCATTGCGGTCGGACTGCGAAGCTAGTCAATTAGCTGAGAGCAGCTTGTAATCGCTGGCGCAGCCTTAGGAGTCGGTTGGCAACCCGGCAAGGATGGACGCGAGTTTCGGCTTCAACTTCGGCACGTCGTACTGAACCGTGGTCCATATTTCCTCGACGTCCACGCCGAAGTATTCGTGAACCAGCACGTTGCGCATAGCGACGATCTCTGCCCATGGCACGTCAGGATGCTGAGCACGAAGCTCGTCGCTGAGCCTGCCGGCGGCCTCTCCGATGACCTGTACGTGATGGACGAACCACGTCTGGAGCAGCTCGTCTCGTTCGATGGCCGCTCGTCCCTTGCCCACGTACTTCTCAATCTGCTCGATTGCCTCCAGGATGTCGAGCAACCTCTCGCGGTCGCTTCTCACAGAGGAACGGCTTCGAGCAGCACTCTGTTGCGAATACGAGGCCGGAGTCCGCGGTCCGTCACGACATCCACCTTGCAGCCGAGCAGTTCGCTGAGATCAAGCATCAGACCCGCGTGGTCCAGAAGACTCCGGCCGGGCTCAAACTCCACCAGGATGTCGACGTCGCTGTCGGGCCCGGCTTCACCGCGCGCAACCGAGCCGAAGATACGCACGTTCCGGGCACCGCGCTTCCGGGCTACGGCCAGAATCTCGGCCCGCCTGGACAGGAGCGTTTCTTTGGTGATGCACTGGGTCGCCACAAACCGAGGATAACGCGTCCCGAAGTGTTGTCAAGAAACAACAGAAGGCACTGCAAACTCTAGACTGCAGATTGCAGATTGACGCGGCCATGGGCCGCGAGTTTCCAGGTTCCGGTAGCCACTTCCCAGTTTCGGGCCTGGACTTCCGGCGTGGCCGTCGGCCGTGAGCTGTAAGCCCTCGGCCTTCCACCTCCGCCGGTTTGGCAGATCCCACCTGCCCATCCAACCCATTGCGGGTGTCGGCTGATTCGGGCCGCCTGTCGGTCGTCGGCCGATAGATGAAGGACGGGCGCGAACGCCCGCCCTTGGTCATGATGGACTTGTGTTGCTACTTGTCGGCGTTGCCGGTCATGATCTCGACCGCCTTCTTCACTTCATCGACCGAGGCACCGTCTTCAAGTGTGGTCAGGTCGCCCATCTTGGCGCCTTCGGTGATGCCCTTGAGCACACGGCGCATGACTTTGCCCGAGCGGGTCTTGGGCAGCATCTTCACGAACTGGACGTCGCGGGGCGCGGCAATCGCACCGATCTTCTCTCGGACGAGATTGATGATCGACTTGCGGGTGGCGTCGCTCGGTTCCTGTCCCTGCTTCAGGACCACGAAGCCCACGACCGCCTGCCCCTTCAGCTCGTCGGCCACGCCGACCGCGCTGGCTTCAGCCACGGCCGGATGCCCTGAGATGACTTCCTCAACTTCGCGGGTGCCCAGCCGGTGCCCGGCGATGTTGATGACCTCGTCGGCCCGGCCCAAGACCCAGAAGTAGCCTTCCTCGTCGCGAATGGCGTAGTCGCCAGTGTAGAAGAGCGACTTGTTCTGGAAGTGCTTCCAGTAGGTCTGGACGTATCGGTCGTCGTCGCCCCAAAGAGTAAGGAACGTACCGGCGGGCAGCGGCGGTCGCGCCACCAAGAGCCCGCGTGTCCCAAACGGGACTTCGTCCCCGTTCTCGTTGACAACAATCAGGTCCCAGCCGTACACGGCCTTGGTGGGTGAGCCCGGTTTGAAGGGCAGCATTTCGACCCCGGGCATGTTGGAAAGCATGGGCCAGCCCGATTCGGTCTGCCAGTAGTGGTCGATGACCGGCTTCTTCAGCGCATCCTTGGCCCAACGCCAGGTCGGCTCGTCCAGCGGCTCGCCGGCAAGGAAGATGTAGCGCAGGGCCGACAGGTCGTGTTTCTCGAACCAGTCCGAAGGGAACTTGCGCAGCATCCGCATCGCGGTCGGCGCCGAGAACATCACGTTCACCTTGTGCTTCTCGCACACTTGCCACCAGATTCCCGGGTCGGGAAAGTCCGGAGTACCCTCATACACGACAGTGGTCAGCCCGGCCAGCAGCGGCGCGTAACAGACGTAGCTGTGCCCGACGGTCCACCCGAAGTCCGACGTGGAGAAGTAGACGTCGCCCGGCTTCGTGCCGTAAATCAGCGGCATCGAGGACGCGAGCGCGGTCATGTGGCCGCCGCTATCGCGCACCACGCCCTTGGGCTTCCCGGTCGTGCCGGACGTGTACAGAAGATACAGCGGGTGGCTCGACTCGACCGGCACGCAATCGACCTTCGCCCCGCGGTGCTTGGCCATCTCTTCGGACCAGAGCTTGTCCCGACCTTCAACCCGGTTCCACTTGCCGAGTCCCCGGTCAAAGACGATGACGACCGGCACCTTGTTTTTGGCGAGTTCGAGCGCCTTGTCCGCGATGCCCTTCAGGTCAACCGTCTTCTGCTTACGCTTACCCGCGTCGGCGCAGACGACAAGCTTCACTCCCGCGTCGTCAATCCGGTCGGCCAGCGACTCGGTGCTGAAGCCGGCAAATACCACGGCATGGGGCGCGCCGATTCGGGCGCACGCCAGCATCGCCACCATCGTCTCCGGCACCATCGGCAGGTAGATGAGAACGCGGTCGCCCTTCGTGACGCCGTGTTCCTGCAGGACAGCAGCAAACGCGCTGACCTCATCGAGCAGTTCGCGGTAGGTGATCTTCCGGCACAGGCCGGTTTCCGGGCTTTCCCAGATAACCGCGACGCGGTCGCCGGCGCCGGCGAGCACGTGCCGGTCAACCGCGTTGTAGCACACGTTAGTCAGCCCGCCGGTGAAGTAGCGGTAGAAGGGCTCGTTCGACCGGTCGAGCACTGTGTCCCATTTCCGGAACCAGTGCAGCTTCTCGGCCTGCTCGGCCCAGAACTCGTCCGGGTTTGCGAGCGCGCGCTTGGTGATTTCTGCGTATTTGCCGGTCACTAATCCTCCTGCCGATTGAATGCTTGTCGGTCTTCGCTGAAGCCGCCCTCGGGCGGCGCTGAACTACCCCAAACCCGACATTGAACCACTAAGACACAAAGCACACGAAGCAGACAAGATCGATTCCGTTCCCCACCCTCTTTGTGACTTTGTGCCTTTGTGGTGAGCTTCTATGTCGGATTCAGGGACCTAGATGGGCTCGATGATGACTAGCGGCTGGCCGTATTCGACCGACTCGCCGTCATCAACCAGGATATCGACTACCCTGCACTTCTTCTCCGCCTGAATCTCGTTCATGAGCTTCATCGCCTCGACGATACAGAGCGTCTGCCCCGGGTCCACCGTATCGCCCTTCTTGATGAACGGCGGAGATTCGGGCCTGGACCTGATGTAGAAGGTCCCGACCATGGGCGATGTCACTTCTTCAGTATTGGCAGCAGACGTCGCTGCTGGCGGCGGCTGCGCCGGCGCGGGCGCCGACTGAACCACGGGTTCCGGCGCGGACTGCGCCGCGACCTGAGCCGGTTCGCCGACGGATTGCGAGGCCGGAGCTGCATGCTTCGCCGCTGCCGGACTTCCCTCTCCGGAGCCACGCCTGATTCTCACCTTCTCGTCCTCGTGTTCCCACTCGAAGTCGGTTACCGAGTGGGTGGCAACAATCTCAATCAGGCCGCGCAATCGCTTCACCTGCGGGTCCTCGGGCGGGGAGCTTACAGCTTGCAGCTTACCGCTTACAGCCTCCGGACTCCGACTGTTAGCTGCTAGCTGTCGGCTGTCGGCTGTCTTTGCCGGCTCCGGCGCGGTCGGGTTCTTACGCCACTGGAAGAACTTGAGCGCAACCTCGGGGAATATCGCGTAGGAGATGTAGTCCGCCTCGTTCTTGACCAGGTCCTTGCTCAATTCCTTGCGCGCCCGGGGCATGCCCGGTTCAAGCGTGTCAGCGGGCCTGCCCGTTATCGGCTTCTCGTCGCCGAGTATCTTCAGGGCCACTGCTTCTCTTATCGGCGCCGGAGCGCGGCCGTACAAACCCTTCACATAGTCCTTGGTCTCACGGGTCACCCGCTTGTACCGCTCGCCGGCCAGCACGTTGTGCACGGCCTGCACGCCCACGATCTGGCTGGTCGGCGTCACGAGCGGCGGGTACCCGAGGTCCTCACGCACGCGCGGCACCTCTTCCAGCACCTCATGGAGCCGATCCTCGGCCTTCTGTTCCTTGAGTTGGGACCGCAGGTTCGAAGCCATCCCGCCCGGAATCTGGTGAATGATGACCATCGAGTCGATGATCTTGGGTAGCGTGACGCACTGGTCGGTCGTGACCTTGTCGAAGTGCGTCTCGACTATCTCCATCTCAGCCATGTTGAGCTTCGGGTCGCGCGGCGTCCCGGCAAAGGTGGCTGCCATGGTCTCGCCCGCAGGCTGCGACGTCATGCACGCCAGCGGCGCGGCCGCCGTGTCAATCACATCGACGCCGGCCTCTGCCGCCTTGAGATACGCCGCTACAGCCATGCCGCTCGACGCATGGCAGTGGAGCTGCACCGGCAGGCCGATGGTCTCTTTGAGCGCCTTAACTAGGTCGTACGCCATCGTGGGTGAGATAATCCCGGCCATGTCCTTGATGCAGATGGAGTCGATGCCCATCTCCTGCTGCTCGTGCGCCCGGGCAAGGTAGTAGTCAATCGTATGGACCGGCGAGATGGCATAGCAGAGCGTTCCCTGCGCGTGCTTGCCGGCCTTCTTCACATATTCGATGGCCCGTTCGAGGTTGCGCGCGTCGTTCAGGGCATCGAACACGCGATAGACGTCCAGCCCGCGCTCGGCCGATTCGGCTACGAACTCCTCAAGCACGTCGTCCGGGTAGTTCTTGTACCCGACCACGTTCTGACCGCGCAGGAGCATCTGGAGCCGAGTGTGCTTCACCCGCTTTCGGATTTCGCTGAGTCGCTCCCATGGGTCCTCGTTCAGGTATCTCAGACAGACGTCGAACGTGGCGCCGCCCCACATCTCAAGCGACCAGTAACCGACCTTGTCCAGGTGCTCGAGCACCGGCAGCATGTCGGATATCTTCATGCGGGTGGCCCACAGCGACTGGTGCGCGTCGCGCAGGGTTGTGTCGGTGAATTGAATCGGAGGAAATGAAGAAGAATCCGGCCCGTCGGCCGGCATAGGTTTATTGTCTTTCGCCATAACGTCTCACAATCTCCTGACTGATAGTTTCCATGGCCATAGCTCGGGAGCCTTTCACGAGGATTGTATCCCCGGGTCTGATGAAGTCAAACAGCGCCCCCCTGGCCTGCTCAGACGTCTCAAACCGCCAAATCCTGTCCAATCCCACCGCAGAGGCACCTCTGGCAGTGTGTTCGCCTAGAGGTCCAACCACTACCAGTCTATTTACAAGTGCCCCCACCTTGCGGCCAAGGGCTTCGTGCTGGGATTGCGCTGATTCACCCAATTCCAGCATATCCCCTAGAAATGCGATACGCCTATCGACCTCGCCACACTCCTGCAGAACCTCAATTGCGGCACCGACTGACTGAGGGTTGGCGTTGTAGCAATCCTCAATCACCGTCATGTCGCCGAGCTTCGATACCCGCAGCCGCATCGGCAGCGCCTTGAGCCGGGCAATCGCCTCCGGCATGTCGCCGGGCCACATGCCCATTGCATATGCCCCGGCGCAGGCTGCGAGGCAGTTTGCGACATTGTGCCTGCCCGGCATGGCGAGCGTGACATCGTACTTACCCATCAACCGGAATCGGCTCCCGGCCAGCCCGGCATCCTCAATGTCCGTGGCAAAGACCTCGGCCTTCTGCTCCAGCCCGAAAGTGACTCGGCGAGGCGGCGCATAGGTCGCACCGATGGCCATCACTAATGGGTCATCGGCATTGAGCACAGCCGCGCCCTTCTCGGGCAACGCCTGCAGCAACTCGGCCTTCTCCTGCGCCACACCGTGCCGGTCCTTCATGAACTCAAGGTGCGTATCCCCGATGTTGGTAATCACCCCGGTCTCGGGCCGGCAGATGCGCGCCAGCCGTGCGGTCCCGCCCAACTCGTTCATCTCAATCTCGAACACTGCCGCCTCGATATCGCGGGTCATACGCAGAACGGTCAGCGGCACACCGATGTCATTGTTGTAGCTACCTTCGGGCTTGAGCGTCTTGAACTTGAGCGCGAGGATTCCGGCGAGGATTTCCTTGGTGGTCGTCTTGCCGTTGCTACCGGTCACGGCGACGACGCGAGCCGACATCCGCTCGCGGTGGCGGAAAGCGATGCTGCCCAAGGCCTCCGTAGTATTCGCGACCACGATGCCGACCTTGCCCGTCGGTACCGCTGCTTCCGAATCAACTACGACGCCGACTGCGCCCTTCTCAACCGCCTGCTCACAGAACTGATGCCCGTCGAGCCGTTTGCCACGGATCGCAACGTACAGGTCGCCGGGCCTCAATGTACGGGTGTCAATCGAAACGCCCGTCACCTTCATCTCCATGCCGTTCACCAACAGGCCATTGGTCGCGGTCACGAGTTCGCTCAGCCTTATGGGGTCCATTCCGGCTCCGTCACTCGATCCCTTTGTCCCTCGATCTCTCTATCCCTTCCTCACACTACCAACATCGCGTCGCCGAAGCTGTAGAACCTGTATCTCTGCTCAATCGCATGCTTGTACGCCGCCAGCACGGCCTCTTGTCCGGCAAGTGCAGACACGAGCATCAAGAGCGTTGACTTGGGCAGGTGGAAGTTAGTCAGCAAAGCCCCGACCACCTTCCACTCATAGCCCGGGTAGATGTACAGATTCGTCTGCCCGCGTCCGGGCCTGACGCGCCAGGCCCGTCCGGACTCTGGACCTCCCGGATTCGGCCTCTCTCCATTCGACACTCGGCACTCGTCATTCGTCATTTCGTGTGCTTGCCCTTCCAGCACCCTCACCGTCGTCGTCCCCACGCACACAATCCTCCGCCCTTCGTCCAGCGCCCGGTTCACCTGCCCGGCCGTGGTCTCGGACAGATCGAACTCCTCCGGGTGCATCGTGTGTTCCTCGACGTTGTCCACCTTGACCGGGCGGAACGTGCCGAGACCGGCGTGCAGTGTCACGAATGCCGTCTCAACCCCGGCATGGCCCAATGCGCGGAGCAACTCCGGCGTGAAGTGCAGGCCTGCTGTCGGCGCCGCGATTGCGCCGTCCACCTGCGCGAACACGGTCTGGTAGCGTGAATAGTCGCCGCACTTCTCCTTTATGTAGGGAGGCAGGGCTACTTCGCCGCTCGACTGCTGCAGGGCGGAGATATCCGGCGGGTCGAACCGGACCACGCGAATCCCTTCCGGCTTCCGCTCCACGATTGAGGCCCGGTGTGTCCCAAACAGCAGGACGGAGCCAGGCCTTGCCTTGCGGGAAGGACGGGATAGCGCCTCCCATGTGCCCGGCTCGACCTGACGCAGCAGCAGCAGTTCCACGCTGCCGCCGGTCGGCAGCTTGCCGAACACCCGCGCGGGTATGACCCGCGTGTTGTTCAGAACCAGCAGGTCTCCCGGCTTCAGCCATCGCCCGATATCGCTGAACATCGCGTCTTGCAACTTGCCGGTACTCCGTTCAAGCACAAGCATCCTCGACGCGTCGCGCCGCGCCAATGGCTGCTGGGCAATCAGCTCCTTCGGCAGGTTGTAGTCGAAATCTGCTACTAGCATGGACTACCAGACTCTGCCATCCTCACCCCTTCCCTCTCCCTCTGGGAGAGGGCGAGGGTGAGGGCACTTCTGACATCTCACATCTGACCTCTGACATCCTACTTCGGCCTGTCCTCAGTCTAGCTCGCTGCCGGTAATCAAACGGTATGCCTCGCGGTAGCGGTCCGAGGTGCCCTTGATGACTTCGGGCGGCAGGTTCGGCGCGGGCGGCGTCTTGTCCCACTTAATCGAGAGCAGGTAGTCCCGCACGAACTGCTTGTCGAAGCTCGGCGGCGACATCCCGACCTTGTACTCCGCGACCGACCAGAACCGGGAGGAATCCGGCGTCAGCGCCTCGTCAATCCACATCAGCTTGCCGTCGAAGATGCCGAATTCGAACTTGGTATCCGCAATGATAATGCCGCGGCCCAGCGCGTACTCCGCCGCCTTGCGGTAGATGGTCAGCGACACGTTGCGTATCTCGCGCGCCACGTCCGCGCCGACCAGCGCAGCGGCCTGCTCCTGCGTGATGTTCTCGTCGTGGCCGGAAGTTGCCTTGGTCGAGGGCGTGAATATCGGCTCGGGCAGCCTCTCTGCCTGCTTCATGCCAACCGGCAGATTGATGCCGCACACTGCTCCGGTCTTCTGGTAGTCGTTCCAGCCGCTACCCGCGAGGTACCCACGCACCACGCATTCGACCGGCAGCGGCTTCGCCTTACGCACCAACATGGCTCGGCCTTCAAGCTGGTCGTGGAATGACGACAGGCTGGCCGGGAACCGTGCGGCGTCGGTTTCAACCACATGGCTCGGCACCAAGCCTTGGAATCGGTCGAACCAGAACCTCGAAAGCTGTGTCAGCACCTTTCCCTTGTCCGGAATCGGGTCGGGCAGCACGACGTCGAACGCGGAAAGCCGGTCGGTCGCGACAATCAGCAGTTGCTCGCCGACCTCGAAGATGTCCCTGACCTTGCCCTGGGCAACCCGCTTAGTTCCCTGCAGTTCGGCCTGTTTCACGACCATCAGGTCCTCGCTTTCGTCACTCTTGTGCCTTGTGTCCCACTGGCATGATGTATAGTGGGTCCTGTTCTATCTGAAGTAGCTTCTTGACCCGGTCATCATCGAACGCGCCAATCATCACCGTGCCCAGCCCCAGCGCCTCGCACTGCAGATGGACGTTCTCGCCGACATGCCCCGCCTCCATGTAGACGTAGCGTGAAGCGCGTTCTGCGTACCTTTGCGCGGTCCGGCTGAAGTCAGCGGCCAGGACCAGCACGGCCGGTGCGGCTAAGATAGACTTCTGCCCAAGCGCTGCCTCGGCCAGTTCTGCCCTGTGGTCGCCGGTTTGCATGAGCACAAGTGAGTGGCTGTCAATCGCATAGTGGTACACGCCCGGTTTGAGGTCCTTCACCTTGCCCGCAACCAGGTAAAGCTCCATCGGGTACGTAGCCCCGGCCGACGGCGCGGTCCGACGCTTGGAACCGGTGTTCAGGCCCTGCGCTGCCCACAACAACTGCCCGGCCTGCGCAAGCGAGAGTGATTCGTCCGCGAACGCTCGCACCGACCGCCGGTGCCAGAGCGCCTGCTCAACCGTAACCTTGCCAACCGTGTCCGGCGGCGGCAACTTGATGATAGAGTAAGAACGCACCGGTCCTCCCATCACGCCGAACCACAGCAACAGCCACAACATGTCGGCAAACGTCTTCTACTCAGCTAGCTCTTCGGACCGCCAGACCGCGCGGCGGCCCTGGCCTTTGACGCAACTTCACGCGCCATCTTCTCACGGTAGGCAGCCAGCTTCTTCGCCAGGAGGGAGTCAGCCAGTGCCAGTATTTCGACCGCCAGCAGTCCTGCGTTCTTCGCGCCGGCCTTGCCCACGGCCATACATGCCACCGGAACTCCGCCCGGCATCTGTGCCGTCGACAGCAGCGAATCGAGCCCGTTCATGCCCGCGTCCAGCGGCACCCCGATGACCGGCAGAGTAGTGTGCGCGGCAATCACTCCGGCCAGGTGCGCGGCCTTGCCTGCGCCGGCCACGATTACCTTGATGCCGCGCCCGGCCGCCCCGCGCGCGAACCGGCGGCAGAGCTCCGGCGTGCGGTGGGCCGACACGATCTGCACCTCGCTCGTCACGCCGAACTCGTCGAGTACGCTCTTCGTCTCCGACATCACTGGCAGGTCCGAGTCACTGCCCATGGCGATTGCGACAACCGGCTGATTCTTCATAGTAGGCAATTCTATGGACGCGGGCTCGGCTTGTAAAGAAGCGTCCGCCGGTCTATACTTGGTCGTGCGTATCGAACTCATCCATGCCCCTGACAAAGAGACCATCGCCGTCCCCGACCGGAACCTGATTGCCGTCCTCAAGCCCAACGACTGCTGCCCATTTCACGACACCGATGCCGCGCTCAAACAGGCGGTCACGGCCTGCGCCGAATTCCTCGGCGACTCGCAGCGCGTGCTCGTGCTCGTCAACGACTACACCCGCCCCACGCCCAACGCACCGATTCTGGCCGCGCTCAGACCCGTCCTGTCCACACGTGACTTCCGGGCGCTCGTCTGCCTTGGCACGCACCGTCCGCCGACCGAAGCAGAATACGCGACGATCTTCGGCTCCGAGTTCCTCAACTCGTCACTCGCAACTCGTAACTCGTCACTCCTGTGCCACGACTCCAAAGACAAGTCCCGCCTCTTCTTCCTCGGCAAGACCAGCTTTGGCACCGACGTGTGGCTCAACCAGGAACTCCTCTGGGCCGACAAAGTCGTCACCATCAACTCCATCGAGCCGCACTACTTCGCCGGCTACACCGGCGGCCGCAAAGGCTTCCTGCCCGGCATCGCCGGCTACGACACTGTGACGCAGAACCACAACATGGTCACTCGCGAGGGCTCGATGCCGTTCGGGCTCAAAGGAAACCCCGTACACGAAGACATGGCCGAGGCTGCCCGGATGCTCCCGCGCCCGGTCTTCTCCATCCAGCTCACGCAGGACCGCCTGCACAACCTGCTTTCCATTCGCTTCGGCGACCTGTTCAAATCCTTCGACGAAGCCGTGGCCGACGCTCACCAGACCTTTGCCATACCGGTCACAGATAAAGCCGACATCGTCCTCAGCGTGCTGGGCCCGCCCTCCAACATCAACTTCTACCAGGCCCAGCGGGCGGTCGAATTCGCTCGCCCGGTGCTCAAGAACCCGGCGGTACACATCACCGTCTCGTCCTGTTACGACGGCATCGGCAATGACAGCTTCATCAGAGTCTTCCATGCCGCCAAATCCCCCTCCGACCTCCTTCCCTCAACTCATCACTCCTCTCTCCTCACTCCTCCCTCTTCTCCGCTGGGCTGGCACAAATCCGCCCGCCTCGCACAGATCATGCAGACCGCCGACCTGTACACCGTGATGGGGATTGACGACAAAGTCGTGAAGAGCGTGTTCATGCACCCGTACAAGACCGCGCAAACCGCGCTCGACGCGGCCTTCGCCAGACTCGGCCAGGGCGCCCGGGTCTACGTCATTCCCGACGCCGGCTACCTCGTACCGGTCCTGCCCTAGCCGGCAAAAGCCCCGAGCCACAGACCGCAAGCGTTCCGCGGATTCCATCCTGCGCATGGACTTCCGCCGTGCGCGCTTACCACCGGCCGCGGCGGCCGGGGCATCGCTTGACACTGGTCTGAGCTGATTCTATCATCCAGCGTTGGCCGGGTGGCGGCCAACGCCCGTTTAGGGCGTGCCGCTCGCGACGCCGCCATCCCAGCAGGACTCCGGCCAAGTGACCCGCTGCCCTCGAGGGTGGCTGGACAGACGGGCCTCGCTAAAGGCGCCACCCTTACGTAGTCAATGACGAAGGAGGCCTGGATGCGCGTGTTAGTCGTAGTCCTGGCAGCAGCATGTCTGACTGTGGCGCCGCTGATGGCCGGAGCCAACTCGGCGCCCATGCAGACAAAGACATCTCCGGCGACCCGAGGCTCAACCACTGCACCACTGGGTGCCGTGCGCAAGAACCTCCCTGCGCTGACAATCCCCGGCATACTCAGCTACCAGGGCAAGTTGACGGACACCATCGGCGTACCGGTTGCGGATACAACCTACAGCGTGACTTTCCAGTTGTACACGGTGCCAAGCGGCGGGACCGCGTTCTGGACGGAAACACAGACGGTCAGGACGAGCAACGGCCTGTTCAGTGTCCTGCTTGGCTCGGTGACACCGATTGACTCGGTGCCGCAGGCCGGCACCTGTTACCTCGGAATGCAGGTCGGAGCCGGAGCGGAACTCACCCCGAGGTTCAGAATCGGCAGCTCGGCCTACGCTTTCGCCGCGCAGGAGGCGGCCGGTGCGGACCTGCTGCAGGGCAAGGACACGACCGGGTTCGTGCGGACGGCGCAGGCGAACTCCGTAACATCGGGCATGATCGTGGACGGCACCATCGGTGCTGCCGACCTCGGTCAGATGGGCGCGTCAGCCGGCCAGGTGATGAAGTGGAACGGCTCGGCATGGACGCCGGGCAATGACAGCATCGGCGGCGGCACCAGCGGTACGGTCAGAAAGGTCTTTCAGGCGACCGGCGTGGTCTGCTCACCCAACCCGATTATCGACTCGGGCACGGTGCGATTTGACACCACCTGGGGTGATGCCCGTTTCGTCAACGAAGGCCAGGCTGCCGGCGGTGACCTCACCGGAAGCTATCCGACCCCGGTGTTGAACGCCTCCGGCGTCACGGCCGGAACCTATGGCAGCGCGACGCAGGTCGGTCAATTCACGGTCGGCGCCTCCGGCCGACTCACCGGCGCGGGCAACGTAACCATCGCCGGTGTGGCACCGGGCGGCGCTGCCGGCGGCGACCTGACCGGTACCTACCCCAACCCGACTATTGCCACGGGCGCGGTTACATCCGCGAAAATACTGGATGCCACGATTGCCGCGGCTGACCTTGCGGCAACCGGCGTCACTGCCGGCACGTACGGCAGCGCGACTCAGGTTTCCCAGGTTACGGTGAACAACAAGGGCCAGGTGACGGGCGCGGCGAACGTGACCATCACCGGCGTGCCGCCCGGCGGTGCTGCCGGTGGCGACCTGACCGGCACCTACCCGAACCCGACGCTGGCCGCCTCCGGTGTCGCGGCCGGGACCTACGGCGACACGATACACGTGAGCAAAATCACCGTTGATGCGAAAGGACGACTGACCAGCGCGAGCAGCGTGGCCATCACCAGCGTGCCGCCGGGCGGCGCTGCCGGTGGAGACCTGTCCGGGACCTATCCCAACCCTTCGCTGAGCAACACCGGTGTCACGTCCGGCTCCTACGGCAGCGCGACCCAGGTCGGCCAGTTCACGGTCGATGCCCGCGGCCGCCTCAGCAATGCAGGCAACGTCACCATCACCGGCGTGCCGCCCGGCGGGGCTGCCGGCGGCAGCCTGAGCGGCACCTATCCGAACCCGTCCATAGCCGCGAACGCCGTTGACTCCACCAAGATAGCTGACGGCTCGGTCATCGGCGCCGACATCAAAGACGGCACTGTCTCCTCGGCCGACATCCGCGACACGACCATCACCACTGCCAAGCTGAAGGACGCCTCGGTCACATCGGCCAAGATCGCCCTGCCTTACGACGGCAGCGCGGCGTCGTCCTCCGCTCCCGTCTTCCGCGTCAAGAATGCCGCCACCAGCAACGACTCGGCGGCCATCCTGGGGCGCCACGACACCTCCGACTCCTACGGCGTCGGCGTCGTGGGTATCGGCGGGCACTACGGCATCGAAGGCCTGGTTGCCCCGACCGGCAGCGGGACCTACTACGGCGCATACGGCCAGGCAAACGGCGGCAGCGGCACCAACTACGGCGTGTACGGTACGGCGAGCGGCAGCGGCACCAACTATGCCGGGTACTTCAACGGCAACGTGACCGTCACCGGCAACCTCTCCAAGGGCGGCGGCTCGTTCCAGATCGACCACCCGCTCGACCCGCTCAACAAGTACCTCTACCACTCCTTCGTCGAGAGCCCGGACATGATGAACATCTACAACGGCAACGTCAAGACCGATGCCTCCGGCTACGCCACGGTCACCCTGCCGAACTGGTTCGAGGCCCTGAACCGCGACTTCCGCTACCAGTTGACGGTGATTGACGAAAGCGACGGCAGCGGCTTTGCACAGGCCAAAGTCGTGCGCGGTGTGAAAGACAACACGTTCGTCATCCGGACCAGCGTGCCGTTGACCACGGTCTCCTGGCAGGTAACGGGCATCAGGCAGGACCCGTACGCAAACCTGCACCGCATCCAGGTGGAAGTCAACAAACCGGCAGGCGAGCGGGGCAAGTACCTCCATCCGGACGCGTACGGCCAGCCGCTCGGCAAGTAGACATGCGCGCCATAACGATAGCATTACTGGTGCTGGCGGCGGTCACAAGCGCCCAGACTTACAAATGTAGCTGGTGCGTGAACGGCATCGGCGGCGGGGACATGGCCGGGACAAGCTACAGGTGCAGCGCGACCGCAGGCCAGACCGCGGCCGGGCAGATGACCGGGACAGCCTACTGGGCGCTCATCGGATTCTGGCAGACGGAGCAGCCGACCGGCATCCAGGAGCAGTCGCAGCCAACGAACCCAGGTTCGTTCGTGACCCGGCTCTACGCGCCGCAGCCGAATCCCGCCCGGGCGCACACCTCCATACGCTACACGCTTGACGCTCAGCGCCAGACGTCGCTGCAGATACACGACCTCACCGGCCGCGTGGTGCGGACGCTCTGCGCGTCGAGCATGAAGCGTGGTTCATACAGCGTCACCTGGGGCGGCACCGACGACCGTGGCCGGAGCCTTGCCAACGGCATCTACTTCGTCCGCCTCGTAGCCGGCGGCTACCACTCCACGGAGAAGCTGGTGCTTCAGAAGTAGGCGACAGGCAGAATACAAGAGCAGAATCGAGCAGAGGCGGCCCTCGGGTCGCCTCTGTTTCCTGACGGCCACAGACCGCGGGGCATGTCAAATGGACGGGCGGAACTGAGGCGTGACCCTATGTCCTTGACGCTGGTACTAAGTAGGGTGACTGTCCCTGGTTTCCCTCACGCGAGAACCAGCGGTACTGATTGTACTGCACGACCGGCAGACGCTGGCTGTCGAGAACCGGCCTGCCGAGTTCCCACACCGCCGCCTCAGCCAGGTCGGACGGCATCTCGTATATCGACAGCACCTTGCTCCGGTGCCGGATGCGGTCGAGCAGCGCCCTGGTCTCCGGCGCTAGCTCTAGGACTCCTTTCCCCCACTGCAAATGGGGTTCATATATACTTATAGCCGGATTTCGGCGTTTTGGGTCAAATCGACATCGCGTAAGTTACGTATTCCCTGCCCAGGGGTCGTGGGGGGGACGGTTACCCGGGCCTATCCTCACACCTAAATCCCCGCCTATTGCCACGCCAATTGTCGCGCCTAAGCCTGAGCCTTCTCACCCACCTAATCCACCGCCTACTGCCCTGCCTTCTGTACCGGCTATCCTCCTGCCTATTGCCGAGCTTACTGTACCAGCTATCGTACCGCCTACGGTCGAGCCTTAGGCCCATGCACAAGTAGAGCCTATGGTCGGGTCTTTTGCCGGAGCACTCTTCAGGTCTATTCCCGAGCCTACTCCGGAATCTAATCC
>DATJQV010000002.1 GCA_035505375.1 bacterium
CAAGGTCAAAGAGCACTTCGGGGACCGGTTCACCGTCACAATCCCTCATCCGAACCGGGCCTGGATTACGGTGAGCGTCGAAGAGCTGCCGGAACTGGCGAAGTGGCTCAAGGACGACCTTGGTTACTACCATTGTTCGACTATCACCGGGCTCGACTCCGGCGAGGTGTTCGAGGCCCTCTACCACGTGACTGCCGGGGCCGGCGAACTGACCCTGCGCGTGGCCGTGCCCAAGACCAACCCGCACCTGCCGACCCTGACCGCGATCTGGCCCGGCGCCATCCTTTACGAGCGCGAACTGCAGGACATGTTCGGGCTGGTGATTGACGGCCACCCTGACCCGCGGCGCTACGTCCTGCCCGAGGACTGGCCGGACGGAGTCTATCCGCTGCGCAAGGATTACGTCTACACCTACCAGGAAGCGCCGCCGGCCAAGCGAGGCGAATAGTGAAGAGAGAATTGAGAATAGTCAAATCCGAATCCGACTTTCACTCTTCACCCTTGTTAATTCACTCTTTGCTCGGAGTAACATGCCGACCATCAAGGTACCGCTAGGCCCTCAGCACCCGGCCCTGAAAGAACCGGAGAGCTTCAAGTTCGAGCTTGACGGCGAACGTATCGTCGACGTCGACGTCCGGATGGGCTATGCCCACCGCGGCATTGAGAAAGGCTTCGAGGCCCGCAACTTCACTCAGGGCATCTACCTGGCCGAACGCATCTGCGGCATCTGCTCCCACTCGCACACGACTCCCTTTGCCCAGAACGCCGAGGAGCTGCTCAAGCTCGAAATACCGCCCCGCGCCAAGTGGATCCGTTCGCTCGTCGGCGAGCTGGAGAGGATTCACAGCCACCTGCTCTGGCTCGGCGTCGCCGGCCACGAAGTCGGGTTCGACAGCCTGTTCATGTACACCTGGCGCGACCGCGAACTCGTGCTCGACATGCTTGAGCACATCTCCGGCAACCGGGTGCACTATGGCATGAACACCATCGGCGGCGTTCGACGCGACATAAGCGCCGAGCAGGTCACCAAGCTCAAGGAGATGAACGACATCGTCACGGCCCGCACTGACTACTACATCAAGATGTGCACGGCCGAGCCGACGTTCATGGCGAGAATCTCCGGCGTCGGGCCCCTGACCACACAGCAAGCCCTTGACCTCAACGCGGTCGGTCCGATGGCCCGGGCCTCGGGCGTGAAGCGCGACGTTCGCAAGGACGACCCGTACGCGGCCTACGGTGAAATCCCGTTCGACGTCATTACCGCCGACTCCTGCGACATCCTGGGCCGGGCCGTAGTCCGCGTCTTCGAGCTGCTCCAGTCGGTCAAGATTGTCGACTACATCCTGAAGAACATGCCTGCCGGCGACATCAAAGTCAAAGCCCCGCGCAAGATACCGTCCGGCGAGGCGATTGCCCGCTACGAAGCCCCGCGCGGCGAGAACATCCATTTCATGAAGTCGAACGGCACCGAGAAGCCGGACCGCGTCAAAGTCCGCGCCCCCACCTACGCCAACATGCCGGCCACGATTGTGAGCCTCAGAGGCGGCTATGTCGCGGACATCCCGATTACCGTGGCGGCAATCGACCCGTGCTTCTGCTGTGCCGACCGGATGGTGCGGCTCGTAGACCCTCGCAAGGGTCGGAACGACCTCCTGAGCTGGCCCCAGCTCCAGCAGTACTCACGCGATTGGCTGAGGAAAATGGGGACTGTCCCGCGCTCAGAGCGCTCCGGGGGACTGTCCCCGATTTTCCGAGGTATCTAGGTGGAAGCAGTCAAAGTACTACTCTACCTTCTGGTCTTCCCGGGCGCTATCTTCCTGTTTGCGTTCTCCACCTTTGCTGAGTGGTTCGACCGCAAGGTCTATGCCCGGCTCCAGAACCGCATCGGCCCGCTCCACACCGGCAGTCACGGCCTGCTCCAGCCGGTGGCCGACTTCTTCAAACTCATGGCCAAGGAAGACATTGTCCCGGCCGCTGCCGACAAAGGCATCTTCAACGCCCTGCCCCTTATCTCCTTTGCCTCGGCCCTGGCCGGCTTCCTGATGATACCGATATTCCGGGCCCATCTGCCGTTCACATCCTTCCCGGGCGACCTCATCGTCATCCTCTACCTGCTCTCTATCCCGACCATCATCTACTTCCTGGCCGGCTGGCACTCCACCAACTACTTCGCGATGCTCGGCTCGTTCCGGAACCTCACCCAGCTCTTCGGCTACGAAGTCCCGCTCTTCCTCGCCCTGCTTGCTCCGGGAATGCTCGCGGGCGTATGGCAGGGAGGCATCTGGATGCCCACAAACTGGCAGATCGCGGCCGTGGGCCGTTTCTACATGACCCACGCCTACCTGATTCCGGTCAACATCATCGGGTTTGTGGTCGCCCTGATTGCCCTCCAGGCCAAGCTCGAACGCGTCCCGTTCGACGCCCCGGAAGCCGAGACCGAGATCGTGGCCGGCGCCCTCACCGAGTACTCGGGCAAGAAACTGGCCCTCTTCCGGCTCACTGTGGACATGGAGCTCGTGGCCGGCTCGGCCCTCATCGCCGCGGTCTTCCTTGGCGGGTTCATACTGCAACCGGTGATGCTCGGCTCGTTCGACATCTCCCCCTTCCTCTCCTTCATCCTGTTCGTCTTGAAAACCCTGTTCGTGGTCGCCCTCCTCTCCCTGATGCGGGCGTTGATGGGACGACTGCGCATCGACCAGACAATCGCCTTCTCATGGCGCTGGCTCGCCCCGCTCAGCCTGGTCCAGATACTGATATCGGTTGCCCTCAAAGCGTTGGTGAGGTTCTAATGGCCAAGCGCAAAGCCGCCGCGATGCTGCCCGAGCTGCTTAAGAATTTCTTCAGCAAGCCGGACACCGTCAAATATCCATTTGAGAAACTCACACCGACGCCGGAGTTCCGCGGCCGGATGGTCTGGGAAGCGGACAAGTGCATCGGGTGCCAGGCCTGCGTCCGCGACTGCCCGACCGGCGTGATTGACATCGTCAAAGCCGCGCCGGACGTCAAGAAGTTCAACGCCACCTATCGGATGTACCTCTGCATCTTCTGCGGCCAGTGCGTTGATTCCTGCCCGGTACACTGCATCCACTGGACCAGCGCCTTCGAGCTGGCTGCCGACAAACGCCAGACTATCCAATACGACTGCAGCGCGGAAGCCATCGAACTCGCCCGCAAACAGGCAGCCGAGAAAGCAGCCGCAGCCGCCGCCAAAGCCACGGCCACGCCCGCGCCCGAGCCCCCGCCCGACACTCCCGCGGCCTAGCCCTCTCTCCCGCCCCTCCGCGTTCCCCCTCACTTCTAGCTTCAGCCTTCGTCCGAATCCACCGCCTCTTCGTGCCCTTCGTCCATTCAAGGCAGACCATTCGCGCTTCGGGCTTCGGACGTACCGCCCTGGCCCCGACGCCGAGGACGGGTCTCGCCCGAACGGAGTCAGAGGACAACCGCCAATGGTACCAAGTCTCAACCTGACCATCCGTGAGAGGCTCCGCATTCGAGACGGACCCTTCTTCAAACCAATGCCGAGATGAGGCCGCGCTTGTGTCCCGAGAAGTATCCGGAGAAGTACGCCGGGAAGTACCGGCAGAGGTGTCTTCAGTTGTGTCGCGACTTGCGTCGACACATGTGTCTGCACCTTGATAGCGACCTAAGTCTCGACCTTGACCTCAACCTGAACCTCTTCCTGTTCCTGCACTCGTTCCAGCAGTTGTTTCGCAAGTCGTTCGCGTTGTTGTTCGACTGGTTGTTCGATCTGGAGTATCCGCAGTTGTAGGATTTGTCGTACCTCGAACCATATCGGCAGACGCAACCCGGGGAGCGGTCCCTGGGCCGCCCACTCCACGGCAGAATTGTAGTCCGGCTGTGCCAGACCACCATATGTAGATTGTCGGGGCCGACCACACGCCCGCCCGCAATCGCACGCTGCGTGTCACCCGTGTTGGAGAAACCACGGCCTCAGGACGCAGAACGGCTCGACTGACGCTGAAGGGACAAGGACTCTCCCTTGCCGCGGCGGGAGCGCGACGGCACCGACAGCCACCGGATGCGGCGCTAACGGTAAGTGTCAATGGCAATACTAGCTGTCCCTGCCTGCATTCGCTTGATACCTCGGCGCTTGGGGCTATAATTGGCCGCCTCGAAGTGACAACCAGCCACGCTAGCAGCATGATACCTTTCGTACCCCGCGTCCGCCACCAGGCGCGCGGATCCGCTGGCACGGACTCCGAGTCAGGCCGCCAGCAGATTGTGCGGGCCGTCAACGGCAGCACGCTAGGTCTGACCTTCGCGTTCTCGGTGTTGGTCGGCTTCGCGATCGGGTACGGGCTCGACCGGCTGTTCCATACCAGCCCGTTACTGATGATAGTGTTCATCCTGCTGGGACTGGCATCCGGGATTCTCAACATCGTCCGCGCAATCAAGGACACATCCTCGCAATGAGGTTCTTCTACGGCCTGTTGCTGGGCTTCGCCGCGACCGGGGTCAACTTCATCGTGCTCTACGGGGTCGTAAGCTGGCTGGTCAAAGGCAAGGCCAGCCCGGCGCGATACATCGCCCCGCTGTTTCAGTTCATCCGCTACGGCGTCTTCGGTGTGATTGTATACATAGCCCTGTGGCACCATATCGGCTCACCGGCCGGCCTGCTGGCCGGGGTGACTCTCGGTATAGTCGCGTTCCTTGTCTGGCAGGTTATCAATGCCCGAAATCGGCGAAGCAGTTAAGTACCATCTCGGCGTACCGGTCCCGCTCCTGATGAGCTGGGTGACGGTGGTCGTCCTCTTCGCCCTGTCGTTCTTCGCCACGCGCCGGATGCAGCTCATCCCGCGCGGGCTGCAGGCCGCGTTCGAGCTCGCCTTGGGCTTCGTATTCGGCCAGGCCGACGACATCGTGGGCGAGCAGGCCCCGAAATTCTATCCGCTGTTCCTCGGGCTGTTCCTGTTCATTCTCACCGGCAACCTTCTCGGCCTCGTTCCCGGGTTCATGTCGCCGACCGCCAACCTCAACACGACCGTGGCGCTGGCCCTCATCGTCTTCTTCAGTATCCACTTCTTCGGAATCAAACAGCACGGCCTGTTCGGGTACTTCGCCAAGTTCTCGGCCGGCGTTCCCTGGTGGTTGAAGCCGCTGATGACCCTGATCGAGCTCATCAGTGAAATCGCCCGGCCGCTTTCCCTCTCTTTCCGTCTGTTCGGGAACCTCATGGCCAAAGAAATACTGCTCGGTATCCTCGCGTTCCTGGCCATCACGTTCTTCCAAGCCGGCGGGGTCATCAACACTACTCTGACCATCGTGCCGATTCTGCTGAGGCCGCTCATCATCCTGCTCGGCCTCCTGGTCGGATTCCTGCAGGCATACATATTCACGGTGCTGGCGATGTTCTACATCGGCGGCGCAATCAAGAGCCACAGTTAATGGAGAACCGGATAATGCAGAAATCAGATACCAGAAACCAGATGTCAGAACGTCCGACAATTCTGAATTCTAGTCTCTGCATTCTGAATTCTGGTTTGTTCGACTCCCCTCAGCGACAAAGGAGTAACTCATGAAGAAGTCTATCGCGCTGGCAATCCTCACGACCGCCGCAGCGGCATTCGCGCAGACGGCCAACCCGGGCGTCGCGTCGTTCTTCACCGGCATCCAGGCCGCCGCGGTCATCGCCATGGCCGTCGCCGCATTCGGCTGCGCCCTGGGTCAGGGCAACGCCATCGCCAAGGCGCTCGAGGGTATCGCCCGTCAACCTGAGGCCGCGGGCAAGATCCAGGGACCGCTGCTCATCGGTCTGGGGTTCATCGAGTCGTTGGCCATCTATGTGCTGGTCATCGCGCTCATCATCATCTTCGCGAACCCGGCGGTCACGGCAGTCACGCACTGATGACCAAAGAGATAAGGGGGCAAAGCGATAGAGGGACAAAGGGCGAGGCACTTGATCCCTTGATCCCTCGATCCCTTGGCCCCTCTTCCTCATGGTAAGCATCGAACCCGTCCTGCTCCTGGTCCAGCTCCTGACCTTCGGGGCTGCGGTCTTCCTGCTCTGGAAGTTCTTCTGGAAGCCGCTCAAGGGCTTTATGAAGAACCGCGCCGACCGCATCGAGAACGACATCCGCAGTGCCGGCGAGCTCAAGAGCGAAGCTGAGAACCTGAAACAGAAGTGGGACGAGCAGATGGGCGAAGCCGAAGTCAAGGCCCAGGCGATTATCCAGCAGGGCGTCGAGCAGGGTGGCTTCCGGCGCGACGAAATAGTCCGTGACGCCGAAGCCGAGGCCAAGCGGTTGCTCGACGACGCGAACGTGCGCATCGCCGAGGAGAAGAGGAAGACCGCCCGTGAACTCAGGACCGAGACGGTTGCGCTGGCGATGCTCATCGCCGAGCGGGCGCTGAAGCAGTCGGTCGACCCGGGGGTACAGGAGCGGCTGGTCAAAGAGTTCGCGGAGAAACTCAGTGCAAGTCCCAATGCCAAGGCGCAACCACCGAACGCATGATTCACTCCGGTAGAATCCGAACACTCGATCCCTCGATCACTCTATCCCTCGATCCCTTTTCCCATGACTGACGCCGCCCGCAGCATCGCGCTTGCACTGTTCCGTGAGACCCGCGAGCATGGCGAGATCGAGGCGGTCACGTCCGACCTGGCACAGCTTGCCCGACTCGCATCCAGCCATGAGGTACGGCGGTTCCTCTACCATCCGCGCATCCCGCTGGAAGACAAGGAACGGATACTGGCCCCGTCCGTTGGGAACGAACTGGTGCGACGCGTACTGTCGATACTGCTCTACACGCGCGCAACCGGGCTGATTGCCGCGGTGAACGCGGCGTTCGTGCGGCTCGTGCGGCGCGAGCGCGGGTTCGTGGAAACCGTGGCGCGGGTGGCGCAACCGCTGACCCCGGCACAGGAAGAGGAAATTCGTACGGCGGTCGCGGCCGCGACCGGCCTTACTCCGGTGATGAAGGTACAGGTAGACCCGCAGCTCATCGGCGGCGTCCGCCTGACCATCGACGGCCGGGTGGCCGATAACAGCTTGAAGTCGCGGCTGGAACGACTGAAGGAGAGCTTGGAAGCCCTATGAGAAGCGAAGATATTGTCCGGCTCATCAAGGAACAGATTGAAGGCTATCGGTCGGAACTGAAGGTCGAGGAGGTCGGCTACGTCCTGCAAATTGGTGACGGCATCGCCCTCGTCTACGGTCTGGACCGCGCCCTGGTTGGCGAGCTGCTCGAATTCCCGAACGGCATCTACGGCATCGTCCTGAACCTCGACCGCGAATCGGTCGGCACGGCCGTGCTCGGCGACTACTCGGCCATCAAGGAAGGCGACGAAGTCCGGCGCACCGGGCGGGTCTTCGAGGTCCCGGTCGGCGACGGCCTGCTCGGCCGCGTGGTCACACCGCTGGGTCTGCCCCTCGACGACAAGGGTCCGATTGCCGCCGACAAGCACCGGCCGATTGAGGTCATCGCACCGGGCGTGGTCGACCGCCAGCCTGTGACTGAGCCGCTCCAGACCGGCATCAAGGCCATTGACGCGGTCGTGCCCATTGGCCGCGGTCAGCGCGAGCTCATCATCGGTGACCGCCAGACCGGCAAGACCACGATTCTGACCGACACCATCATCAACCAGCGCGGCGGCGACGTCATCTGTGTCTACGTCGCCATCGGCCAGAAGCAGGCGACGGTCGCGCGCATCATCGACAAGCTGCGCCGGGCCGGCGCCATGGACTACACCATCGTGGTCGCGGCGACGGCCAACGACCCGGCCCCGCGCCAGTACATCGCGCCCTATGCCGGCTGCGCCATGGCCGAGGAATTCATGAACGCCGGTCGCGATGTGCTCATCGTCTACGACGACCTTTCCAAGCACGCGGTCGCGTACCGGCAACTCTCGCTGCTGCTCCGCCGGCCGCCCGGACGCGAAGCCTACCCCGGCGATATCTTCTACCTGCACTCGCGCCTGCTCGAGCGCGCGGCCAAGCTATCCGACGCGCTGGGCGGCGGCTCGATCACCGCTCTCCCGGTAATCGAGACCCAGGCGGGCGACTTCTCCGCCTACATCCCAACCAACGTCGTCTCCATCACCGATGGACAGATTTACCTTGAGCCGAGCCTCTTCTACGCCGGAGTGCGGCCGGCAGTGAATATCGGCCTTTCCGTTTCGCGTGTCGGCGGCACCGCCCAGCTCAAGGCCATGCGCTCGGTCGCGGGCCGGCTCCGGCTCGACCTTGCCCAATATCGCGACCTTGCCGCATTCGCCCAGTTCGGCGCGGACTTAGGCGAGTCGGTCCGCCAGCAGCTCCGCCGCGGTGAGAAGCTCACCGAACTGCTGAAGCAGAACGAGGACGCGCCGCTCCCGGTCGGCAAGGAAGTGGCGTCGGTCTTCGCCGGCGTATCGGGCTACCTTGACGACGTACCCACTGCCAAAGTCCGCGACTTCGAGCACGGGCTGCTCGAATTCCTCGACCGTAAGCACGCGGACCTGCTGAAGAACCTGGCTGACCCGGTGAAAGGCGCGGACTTTCTGCCCGAGCTCAAGCAGGCGGTCGAAGTCTACAAGAAGGAATCGAACCTTGCAGAACCCCCGCGAGCTTAAGCGGCGCATCGCCACCATCCAGAATATCGAGCGGACGGTGGACGCGATGCAGAAGATTTCGGCCGCGCGGCTCAACCGCGAGCGAGTGCGGGTCCAATCGAACCGACCCTACATCGACGCCATGCTCGAGCTGGTCGGTGACATCGCCGCCACGTCCGACCTGTCCCATCCGCTGCTCGACGTACGCGATGGCTCCGGCTACCTGCTCCTCTGCATCGGCACCGACCGCGGCATGTGCGGTGCGTACAACACCAACGTGATGCGGGCGGCCTCCGCTTTCATCGCGACCCGCCACCGGGAACGGTTGTTCCTCGTGACCGCGGGCCGCAAGCTGCGCCGCTTCACGCCGCGCACGAACGCTACCATTATCCGAGAGGTGACGCACTTCGCTCAACCCCCCTCGACCGCTGACGTCGAGAGCGTGGCCGCGACCATCACCGATGCTTTCCTCCACAAGGACGCGGTACGTGCATACGTAGTCTACACCGAATTCCACTCGGCGGCAGGCAATCGGCCGGTGGTGAAGCGCATCCTGCCGGTCATGCCGGTGGAACGCAGAATCGGAAACTGGCTGTGCGAACCCTCGCCCCAGGCCGTACTCGACCGGCTGATGCCGCAGTACGTTCGCGCCGCCCTGCATCACGCGTTCCTGGAGGCCTCGGCCAGCGAGCACGCGGCCCGCATGGTGATGATGGAACAAGCTTCGGTCAGCGCGCGCCGCATGATTGATGAACTGACGCTGCTCGCCAACAAACTGCGCCAGCAGACCATTACCCGCGAACTCTCTGACATCGTCGGCACGGCCGAGGCCCTGTCGGGATGAGGAAATGGTGAATAGAGAAGTGAGAATAGTAAAACCGGCTTCGTGCTATCGCGTTTCACTATTCACTCTTTACCATTCACTCTTTACGAAGGAGTGACCATGAACAAAGGCAAGATCGTCCAGGTTGTCGGCCCCGTGGTTGACGTCGATTTCGAGGTCGGGCAGATGCCGGCTATCTATACCGCCCTGAAAGCCGGCACCCTCACACTCGAAGTGATGTCCCATGTCGGCGAAGGTACGGTCCGCACGATCGCGCTCGGCCCCACCGAAGGCCTGAGCCGCGGCGTCGAAGCCGAGGACACCGGCCATCCGCTCACCGTCCCGGTCGGCCGCACAACCTTGGGCCGGATGATGAACGTTATCGGCGAACCCATCGACCACAAGGGCCCGCTCGATAGCGACAAACGTTACCCGGTCCACCGCGACCCGCCGCCGCTCGCCGAGCAGGACACGCGCGTCCGCCTGCTGGAAACCGGGCTCAAGGCCATCGACCTCGACTGCCCGTTCCCCAAGGGCGGCAAGATCGGTCTGTTCGGCGGCGCCGGGGTCGGCAAGACAGTCATCGTTCAGGAACTCATCCGCAACATCGCGGCCGAGCACGGCGGCATTTCGGTCTTCGCCGGCGTGGGCGAGCGTACGCGCGAAGGCAATGACCTCTACGGCGAGATGACCCGTTCCGGCGTGCTCGACAAGACCGTGCTCGTCTACGGCCAGATGAACGAACCGCCGGGCGCGCGTCTGCGCGTGGGCCTGACCGGCGTGGCCCAGGCCGAGTACTTCCGCGATGAGGAGAACCAGGATGTACTGCTCTTCATCGACAATATCTTCCGTTACGTTCTGGCGGGTGCCGAGGTGTCGACCCTGCTGGGCCGGATGCCGTCTGCGGTCGGTTACCAGCCGACCCTTGCGTCCGACCTCGGCGCGCTCGAAGAACGCATCACCTCGACCCGCACCGGCTCCATCACGTCGGTGCAGGCCATCTACGTGCCCGCCGACGACCTGACCGACCCGGGGGTGGCTACGGTCTTCAGCCACCTTGACGCCCAGGTCGTGCTCTCGCGCGAAATCGCCGCGCTCGGCATCTACCCGGCGGTCAACCCGCTCGAATCGTCCTCGTCCATCCTGTCGCCGGCCGTGGTCGGCGCGGACCACCACCGCGTGGCGACCGGCGTGCAGAAGGTGCTCCAGCGCCACAAGGAACTGCAGGACATCATCGCCATCCTCGGCATGGAAGAACTCTCGGATGAAGACAAACTCGTGGTGGCGCGGGCGCGCAAGGTCCAGCGCTTCCTGTCCCAGCCGTTCCACGTCGCCGAGCAGTTCACCGGCCGCAAGGGCGTCTATGTGCCGCTGGCTGAAACCATCCGCGGATTCGATGAGATACTCTCGGGAAAGCACGACGACCTGCCTGAGATGGCCTTCTTCATGTGCGGCACTATCGACGACGCCGTGCAGAATGCGGAGAAGTTGAAGTAGCAGGATGGCGGACTCCTTTCATCTGCTCATCGTCGTGCCGGGCCGCACCATCTACGACGGCAAGGCCGAATCAGCCATGATGCCCGCGGCCAAGGGAATGATGGGAGTCCTTCCCGGACATGCCCCTTTCTACGGCACGATCGAGGCCGGAACGATCACGGCTCGGACGGTTCCGGCGAACACCGTGTCACTCAAGGTCTCCGGCGGGACCGTGGAAGTCCTGCCCGACGATGTCACGATTCTCGTCGAGTCCCTCGAATCCTCTCCTCAGCCCTCGGTCCCTAACCCCTAGTCCCGCTTCCTGTGACTGTCGTCCCCTACGAGAAGCTGCGTGACCCGCGTGACTTCTTCGAGCTCATGGAAGCGTGCTTCGGCGAGATCGCCGCGCCCGAACATCCCGACTTGTTTCGTCGCTACGACGAACGCCGCCGCGGTGACTTCGGCTTCGGCATCTACCGAGGCGGGACGCTGGCGTCTTTCATCGGCGTGGCCGACCTGCGAGTGAGGACTCGCTCAGGCGAGGTAGAGCCGGCTCTCGGCATCCACCATGTCGCAACCCACCCTGCCTATGCGCGTCAGGGCCTTTCTCGCCGCCTGTTCGAGTTCGTGCATGAGCGATACGCGAAAGCCGGAACGCGGTTCTCCTTCCTCTACACCAGCCGTTCACTCGTCGCTCGCGCCCTCTACGTTGACCTCGGATATGATGAAATCCCGATTGCCGGGACACAGACGCCGCGCGCGCTGCTCATCCTTCCGCCGAGCCGCGAGCGCCTGAAGCGAAACCGCACGCCCATCGCGGACCTCGCGGCTGTGGAGGGACTTTTCTTCCAAGCCACGGCCGGCAAGGTCGGGTTCGTGGTCCGTCAGCACGGCTGGCCGCTTGCGCGCCTGAAGCAGTGGAAACAGAAGCTCTCTGACATGTTTGTCGACCGCGACGGGTACGCCTTCACCCAGCCGGACACGTTTGGCCGCCGCATCGACGAGTTCATCTGCCGCAACCGGGCCGCATACGTGCGCATTCTGGACCGCATCACGGCAGCGACGCGCGGTGGGCTTGTCGACAACTACGTCCGCGACCCGCTCCTGCGAACAATCTACGAGGAACGCGGCGCACGGTTCCGGCCCGAGACCTACGCCTGCCTCATGGTGAAGTCGCTCACCAAGGCGACCTTCCGCTCCGTCTTCGGACCCAGCTTCTACCAATCCTCGGTAGACCAATTCTAGCCGAGCCGAAGTCCGGCCGCCCGGCCTTGCTTCGCCTTGACTACCAAGGGCTTGCGCGGCTAGACTTGACCGTCGATGAGCGCCGAAGTATCACCGGTTGAGCCGCAACTGCCCGGCCGAAACGCTGATTCGGAGCAGCGCTGGCCCGTCATTGTCATCGGCTCGCTGGCGCTGCTTAACGGCCTTCTGAGCGTCGGCCAGGCGTTCTTCATCCGCATCCGTGAGAATCCTCACTTCCTTACGCTTCCGCTGCCCTACGGCGTCTACCACTGGAGCCGATTGCTCGCCCTGCTCTTCGGTACAATCCTCCTCTACCTGTCGTTCCACCTGTTCCAGCGCCGCCGCGCCGCCTGGTGGATGAGCGTCGGCGGGCTGGCGCTGGCAATCCTCGTTCACAGCGGCCACAGCCGTGTTCATCATGTGCTGCTCTGGACGATATCGGCTGCCACGCTGGTGCTGCTGATCATCTACCGCCGCCGGTTTACCGTCAGGAGCGAACCAAGAAGCATCGTGCGCGGGTTCGTCTTCATGGCCGGCAGCTTCCTCTTCGCGCTGCTATACGGGACGCTCGGCTTCTATTTCCTCGACAAACGCGATTTCGGAATCGACTTCCTGCTCGATGAGGCGCTCGTTCGCACGCTGCGCCAATACCTGCTTATCGGGAACGCCGACCTTGTCGCCCATACCAGGCACGCGCTCTGGTTCCTCGATTCGCTGGGCGTAATCGGCGTGGCCGCACTGGTATTTGCGGTCTACAGCCTGTTCCGGCCGCTCGCCTTCCGACTGCGCACCCTGCCCCACGAGCGTGCCCGAGCCCTCGAACTGCTCGACCGTTACGGTCGCGTGCCCGAGCACTACTTCACCACCTGGCCCGACAAGTCGTTCTTCATGAGCCCCTCTTCCGAAGGCTACATCAGCTACCGGGTGGCGGCCGGCGTTGCCGTCAGCCTTTGCGACCCGGTAGCACCGGAATCCGCGGTTCCCGGTCTCCTGCGGCAGTTTCTTCGCTTCTGCGAGGACAACGGCTGGCCGGTCGCGCTCCTCTACACCCGGCCGGACTGGCTGTCAATCTACGATGCGGCCGGGCTGCGCGCGCTCAAGATCGGCAGCGAGGCAATCGTCAACCTCGAACGGTTCTGCACCGAAACCAACCACTCCAAGCAGTTCCGCCGGAACAAGCGGCGGCTGATCGAAGACGGGTTCTCCTTCAGCCGTCACGCGCCGCCGCATCCTGTCGAGCTGGTCCAGGAGCTTGAAACCGTCTCGCGCGAGTGGCTCAACCTGCCCGGCCGGCGCGAACGCTCCTTCGCGCTCGGCAGCTTCTCGCATGACTATGCGGCTCGCACGACCTTCTTCGTCGTCCGCGACTGGGCCGGCAGAATCGTCGCATTCGTCAATGAGACGCCGGCCTATCAGCCGGGCATGGCGACGATTGACATGATGCGCCATCGGGCCGATGCGCCGCATGGGATCATGGACTTCCTGTTCGACAACCTCTTCTGCATGCTGCGCGACCAAGGCCTGCAGCGGTTCGACCTCGGCCTTGCCCCGCTTGAGGGTGTCGGTGGACACCCCGACTCCACTACCGAAGAACGTGTAGTCCGCCAGCTCTTCGACCTTCTTGGGCGCTTCTTCCCGATGGCCGGCCTCCGCGCCTATAAGGCCAAGTTCGACCCGGAATGGGAAGACCGCTATCTCGTCTACCAGGGCGGCCCGGCTGGGCTAGTTAGAACAGCTATAGCGCTATCGAGGATACTGGCCTGATGGACGCAAGCTAAGGGTCAAGATGCAAGCTGAAACATGCAAGATGCCCGACGTCGGGATTCTGGCCGTTTTGACCTTTGGCTCTTGGTTTTTGGCTTCTAACTCGAGGCGCGGGACATGACCGGAAAACGGGGACTGTCCCGCGCCGAGTCCGACGCAGGCGCTCCGGGGGACTGTCCCCAGGTTTTCCGGAATCGTGCCCCAAACCGCTCCCGCCGGAATCTGCTCTCCGCCATCGTCCTTGTTGTCCTCTTCGCCATCCTGATTGCGGCGGTTGCCGCTGATTGGACTAACGCCCGCCGCGTGCTCCGTGCAGCCGACTGGCGGTTGCTCGCCCCGGCCCTGGCCGTGACCGCGCTCTCCTACCTTTGTTCAGCCGCTGCCTACGCCCAGTCTGTCCGCGTCTTTGGCGGCGCGAACCGGACCACGCGACTTCTCCTCGCCGGGTTCGTGTCGATGGCGGTCAACAACCTGATCACGCTCGGCAACGTTGTCGGCTACTCGGTCGGCGCAATTCTGCTCCGTGACCGCGATACCGGGCTCCGGGAAATCGCGGCCGCGTCCGCGTTCAACTCGTACCTCTACTTCGCGGTCGGCACAACCTGCCTGCCGCTTAGCCTGCTCTACGTCCTCGTCGGTCATCGCGTGCCGCCGAGGGCCGAGGCCGGACTTATGCTCGTGGTGGCACTCGGCTGTCTCCTGGCAGTGATCGTCAACCTCGCGGTTTTCAATCCCCACTTCCGCAAAGTCTTGCTGCGATTCCTCGGCAACTTGATCCCTCGATCCCTTGGTCCCTCGATCCCTCAATCGCTCTCCTCGTTCGACGACAGCTTCACCCGTGGCCTGACGGTGCTTCGCGCCCGGCCCGTGCGACTCGTCGGCCTGCTGGCGGCAATTGTCGGCGACTGGCTCTTCTGCACTGCTACGGTCTGGTTCTGCTTCGCCGCGCTGGGCATCCGGCTCCATGTCGGCGTCCTGCTAAGTGGGTTCTTCATCGCGATTGCCGCCGGCGCGCTCTCGATGCTGCCCGGCGGCATGGGCGTACAGGATGGCTCCATGGCCGGTGTCTACGCCCTGCTCGGCGTCCCCTTCGGCCCGGCTCTTCTCGCGGCAGTGCTCTTCCGGGTCGTCTACTACCTTGTACCGTTTGCGCTGGGCCTTGCTGTCTACGGGCGGCTCATGCGGACCACCGCGCGCTCCACGACTACGGAGCAGTCCTGACGCTCAGTCCAGCTCACAAAGTCACCGCGTAAGTCGCGGCGCAGGTCCCTCTCAGAGTCCCCCGGCAAGTCCCTCTGCAAGTCGCATCGAGAATCGCCGTCGCAGTCCTCTACACAGTCGCCCCTCGAACCACGCAGCGAACGCCCGTGGGAATCGAAACGTGAGTCTCCGTCCGAGTCGGTCGCGGAGTCGCCGTCGAAATCGCCCCGAAGACGGCCCGCAAGATCGCCATCCAAATCGCCTCGGATGTCGCTGTCCGAACCGCCCCGGGAACCGTTCCGGGAACGGTTCCCACCGTGGTTCCCAGAACCGTCACTTGGGCGACGTTTCCCGCGCCTAACGCTAGGTTTCTCAATTAGTTAGGTGAACCGAGCCTCGTCCAATCCCGCCAAAAGACGGTTCGGGGCTATCCTGAGTGTTGTCGCGCCCGAATGACCGCGAAATCGGGCGTCGGAAACCGCCCTCCGGGCCAGTTTGAGTCTGGGCTTCCCGCGGCTACCGGGTGATGACGACCTTGCGGATAGTCCGGGCTTGAGCTGGCGCCAGTGCTTCCCGCACGAAGTAGACGCCCGGCGCCAGCGCCCGCACATCATTCGCACCCGCCCTCAGGTTCATCACCTTGCGGCCAGAGATGTCCAACAGGCTTGCGGCTTGGGGCTTGGGGCTTGCGGCTTCCGGAAGGAACAGCATTCGGCGGACGATGGTCGGCAACGGCTCGGAGCTTGTGGCTTGAGGTTTGTAGCTCTCCTCGATTCCCGGATTCGGATTCACCTTACCCCAGATCCGGTAGGTCTTGTAGCCCTTGCCGCCCACGGTGCTGGCCCAGCCCTGATACACAAGGAGCATCTGGCCGCCGCTACCGCAGCAAAGTCTCGGGCACACCTGGTATCCTTGCTGGCTGACGACAGAACCGCCTCCGAATACGGTTCCTCCCGGCATCACCCGCGCTCCGTAGATGTCACAGTCGGTGCCGCTGCGATAGTCTTGCCACACCACAAGAGAGTTCGCACCGTCGAAGGCAATTGCAGGCATCGCTTGATGCCCCGTTCCGGTGCATACGGCGATTCCTGCCGTATCGAGCACGGCCCCGGCCGGCGTCACCCGCGCTCCGTAGATGTCGAAGTTGCTGCCGCTGCGATAGTCTTGCCACACCACAAGAGAGTTCGCACCGTCGAAGGCAAGGGCAGGATAGCACTGGTTGTACGGCGCCTGCGAGATGACAAAACCCGATGGGTCAAGCACAGTGCCCTGTGGCGTCACACGTGCTCCGTAGATGTCGCAGATGCTGCCGCTGTGGGCTTCTTGCCACACCACGAGGAAGTTCGCGCCGTCAAAGGCAAGGGCAGGAGTCCATTGCTGGCTCGCCGTGGTTGAGATTGGAAGGCCTGCGGGGTCGAGCACCGTGCCCTGCGGCGTCACCCGCGCTCCGTAGATGTCCCAGTAACTGATGTCGCTGCGGTCGTCTTGCCACACCACGAGGAAGTTCGCGCCGTCAAAACCCACGGCAGGGGACCACTGGTCGTTTGCCGCGTGCGAGATGACGATCCCCGCAGAGTCGAGCACTGCGCCCTGCGGCGTCACCCGCGCACCATAGATGTCGGCTCCGCCGCCGCGGCTATCTTGCCACACCACGAGGAAGTTCGCGCCGTCAAAGGCAAGGGCTGGTGAGCACTGGGAGTCTGTTGCCTGCGAGATGACAAAGCCCGCCGGGTCGAGCACCGAACCCTGCGGCGTCACCCGCGCACCGTAGATGTCCCAGCCGCCGCCGCCTCGGTAGTCTTGCCACACCACAAGGAAGTTCGTACCGTCATAACCCGCCGCGGGGCGGTACTGATCGTTTACCGCCTGCGAAATGACAAGGTCCGCAGAGTCAGGCACCGTGCCCTCCGGCGTCACCCGCGCACCATAGATATCGCCGTCGCTACCGCTACGGCGGTCTTGCCACGCCACTAAGAAGTTCGTGCCGTCAAAGGCAAGCGCAGGAACCTGTTGGCTGTCTACTGCCGCCGAGACGACTATTCCGGCGGTGTCGAGCACCTCTCCTGCAGGCGTCACCCGCGCACCGTAGAGGTCGCTGACGCCGTTGCGATCGTCTTCCCAGGCCACGAGGAAGTTCGCGCTGTCAAAGCCGACGGAAGGCGTGCACTGGTCGTGTGCTGCCTGCGAGATGACAAAGCCTGCGGAGTCGAACACCGCGCCCTGCGGCGTCACTCGTGTACCGTAGATGTTGTAGTCGCTGCCGCCGCGCCGGTCCTGCCAGACAACCAGGAAGTTCGCGCCATCAAAAGCAAGGACTGGATATTCTTGGGTTGACACTGCAGTCGATACGGCTACTCCAGCTATATCAATCACCACTCCAGCCGGGGTCACCCGTGCACCATAGATGTCACCATAGGGCTCGCTGCGGCAGTCCTGCCACACCGCGAGGAAGTTTGTGCCGTCAAAGCCGATGGAAGGGGTGCACTGGTCGTGTGCCGCCTGCGAGATGACGATGCCCGCGGAGTCGAGCACCGCGCCCTGTGGCGTCACCCGCGCACCGTAGATGTCGTAATAGCTGCCGCTGTGATATTCTTGCCACGCCACGAGGAAGTTCGCGCCATCGAAGGCAAGGACAGGAGAGCGCTGGGAGTCTGCTGCCTGCGAGACGACAAAGCCTGCAGAGTCGAGCACTGTGCCCTGTGACGTCACCCGCGCACCGTAGATGTAGGCGCTGCCGCCGCGGTAATCTTCCCACACCACGAGGAAGTTCGAACCGTCAAAGGCAAGGGCAGGAGAGCGCTGGGAGTCTGCTGCCTGCGAGACGACAAAACCTGCAGAGTCGAGCACTGTACCCTGTGGCGTCACCCGCGCACCGTAGATGTCGCTGCCGCCGCTGCGATTGTCTCGCCACACCACGAGGAAGTTCGCCCCGTCAAACGCGACCGCAGGTTCTGACTGGTCGTTCGGCGCAGGCACGAGGGTAGCGCTTGTGTCAATCAGAAACTCGCCATCGTCGAGGACGGGGACCGAGGGTTCACGGGTTCTCGGATTCGAGCCGGCTGAATGGACCTGCCGGGCGACCGTGTTCGGGTCAAAGCCGGGTCGCACAGAAGCAACCAACTGAGTCGCCGTTCCTAGCCGCTGACCGATGGCTGCCGACAGTACGCAGCCAAGGGCGAGAAGTAGTGACAGAGGCTTCATCTTGCCTCCTTACTCTGTGATTACGACCTTGCGGACAACCTGCGCTTGAGCTTGGGCTTGTGCCTCGTGCTCAAAGTACACTCCCGGCGCCAGCGCTCGCACATCATTCGCACCCGGGCGAAGTATCAACACTTTCCGCCCTGCCGCGTCAAACAGGCAGCTTGGGCTTGCGCCTGAGCTTGTGCTTTCCTTGAGGTACAGCACGCCGCTGATGATGGTTGGAGTTTTCGTCACTCGTACTTCGTGTTTCGGCGTTTCCTCCGCTGTTCCTGCGGTGCTGTCAATCCAGGCGATCGCTGCCTCGACGACCACGTCCTTTCCGTTCGCGACCGCGTCGCGTGTGTGCCAGACCGGCACGTCAACCGGGAACTCCCGGTGTGTGAGGAAGTACGTTGTATCGGAGGCCAGGCACGCCTCACCCACCGCATAGTTCGCGGCCCAGCCGGTGGGCATGCTCAGCTCGGTCGGCGCGTTGAATGCGGTGTTGGTCGACTTGCCGAAGGTCTTCACACGGGGGTGGAATGTCATGCGGAACGCGACCTGGTCGCCTGAGCTCACCGCGCCCGGTCCGACCAGAACCGCAATCGGCTTGTCGTAGCCGACCCCGTTGCCCGGTATCTTGAAGCCGCTTGCAGGGCCAGTCACAAACATGGCATAGTGGTTACCGGGGTCGCTCCGAGCCGTGAAGCATATTGTCTCCGTCGAGTCACGGAACAACAGGTTCAGCCCGCTGTCACTCAGGGACATGTCGCCGCCCTCGTTGAACCGGAAGTCGACGATGATGCCCTTGAGCGTCGCGTCGCTGACGAGCGCGTTGACCGCATTGTAGAACTCGTGCCCGGCATTGTACCACCACACCCAGCCGTAGATGTAGCCGATATGGGTTCCGCTCACGATGCCATAGGTGACCGAGGGCGAGCCAACAGTGTCAGGCATCGGCACACCGGGAATGTCCAACTGGTCAGTCGCGAACAGGGACATGCTGTGCCCCACCAGCAGCGAAGTCGGCAGGTGCTCGGTATCGCCGGTCGAGTATTTGACAATGTCTATGGTGTCGAACAGGTGCCAGTTCATGCCTGCGGCGTTCAGCAGTGAGTGAGTCATCGCGGTACTGCAGCTACCCCAACACCATTGCTTCCGGATCGGCAGTTGCGCATCTTGCAGCTCGCGGAGGATGTCGGTCCAGGGACGTCGGTCATACCCGAGGATGACGTCGCCCGGCTGCAGTCCCAGGGGGTGATTCTCGGCCACGCGATAGACCAAGAGCGAGCTGTCGGGCAGCGGCGTCAACCCAGCCCCAAAATGCCCAACGTCCATCCAACCGGCGACAATCCATAGTGGTACGCCCGGCAGCAGTTCGGTACCGTTTACGGTCAGGTCACTGATGCTAGTGTGCCCTTCTCGCAGCGCCATTGCCAGGTGCTTCATGATTGCGGCAAACCTGCCGCGACTCACCGTGTCCTCAATTTCCCATCGGTACACTGACCGAAGGGAATCCCAGTTCACCGTAAGGTTGTTGAAGCAAGCGAAGCTGTCATCAACTGTGTTCCAGAATTGGTCGAAGATTGCCAGTTCTTCGTCGACCGGCAGTCCCGGTCCCCAAGTGGAATCAATCACCCGCTGCCAGTCGGTCTTGGAGTAGTGCCCGGGTTGCTTCGGTATCCAGTGCGGCGGCGGGCTGGCATTGATTGCCGGCTCGCCGAGCCAGATCGGCGTAGTGACCGGCGCGGCGGAGTAATCCGCATACGCGGCCACGACGACCGCCACAAGGCCCAGGACCACAAGCAATATTCGTCGAGTAGAAACCATTTCTTACCTCCTGTGGGTTATAGGTTCCCCTCACAGAACCGAACGTGACCATTTCGGTCATTCGGCTCTTCATGAACACTCCCGCTAAGGAGAGGGTAACGCCGATATATCCTCGGTCGGGGAA
>DATJQV010000003.1 GCA_035505375.1 bacterium
TTCTGAATGAAGCACTGCACTGAGTCCTGTTCTGGGGAGCTCTGGAAGTACCTGTGCGCGAAGCGAGTGCCCGCAAGTGGGGGTAACCCACTGGTGAGACTGATTGAACTGCCGACCGAGCGAAAAGGAGCCGCCGACTCAAATCGAGTCAGCGGCAGCAGACAACTCAAACGAAAGCGAGACAGCTAACGCACAGCTTGACTGCCATACCTGCCTTTGCGACTTTGGGGGCAGGGGACACGTCCACGGAGCGCCGCGTAGAACGCGTCGCGGATGTGTCCCCAGCGCGGGCGACACTGAGGGGTCGAGACCCCTGACCTCTTTGACCTTGGTCTCCATCGCGTACAACCGGGAAATAGCTGCCTCGTAACGCGCGGCCATGTCTTCGTGGAGGTCGCCAGGCGTAGCTAACACACGACCGTTGTTGCACTTTACCTTGTGTCGTTCGGCTCTCTTCTTCGGATCATTCATGACCTTCCTCCAGTCGCCTTCCTCCTGCAGCAACGCCATCATCACAAGTCAGGTTAGAGGCTTACCCTTCCGTTATCAGCAGACGTAACCTACTGGCTTTTAAGATGATAACCAGCATGCAGCACAGTTGGCATCAGCACTCCGTAAGTCAGTCCCCCAGTCAATCCCCGAGTCACTCCCCCAGTGACTCCCCCAGTCACTCACCCAGTCACTTACCGAGTGACCTACCGAGTGATTTGCCCGGTGACTTACCGACTTACTTAGTAAGTGACATACCGAGTTACTTGCCGAGTGAGTTGCCGAGTGACTTACTGAGTGAGACGGTAAGCCACTTGCCCGGTGACTTGGCAAGTGACCCTCCGAGTCACTTGCCGAATGACTTGCTGAGTGACTTCCCGAGTAGTTCGCCGAGTGATTGGGCCAGTGCTGTCGGTGTCGATGAGCAGGAATGTATCGAAGACGGTATCCGCCGACCTGAGGACAGGCCACTGAAGCGTGAAACGGATCCCAGCGGCGGTCGGGCCTGCGGGCCGGTCCGGGCCGGTCAGCGGTAGAGCAGAATTCCGCCCTTGTCGAACCTGCGACGTGATGCAGTTCCGCGCTGACCTCCTTGACGCCTCCGGGCCGGAGAAATACAATCAGCGGGTGAACTCGTCTGTGGCCCGGGCCGACGCAACCTGTCCCAGGCAAGAAGAATGAGGCCCGAAGCCGTCCGGCGTCCCACTTCGTCATTCTCGAAGACAATCCTTCTCGTTTGCCTCGCAGTCGCCCTGCTTCCTTCTGCCTGCCGCCGGAGCCAATCCGCGGTGCGGAAAGAGACGCGCCTGATGATGGACACTTATGTCACGATTCAGGCGGTCGGGCCGGCATCGAGGGCCGACAAGGCTATTGATGCCGCCTTTGCCCGGCTTGATGAGGTCAGCCGCAAGTTCAATCATTTGGACAGCGCGAGCCCGCTGTACGCGTTCAATGAGCGGAACGTCCCGATTACCGACCGGGAAATCATCCACGTGCTCGCGACGGCTCAGCGCATCAGCGTTCTCTCCGGCGGGGCGTTCGACGTGACGGTCGAGCCCCTGGTTCGACTTTGGGGCTTCTATGGCGACCATCCGGCCCTGCCGTCGCAGCGGCAGATTGACTCCTGCCTGAAGTTCGTCGGGTATCAGAACCTTGTCATCGACAGCGGCCGGGTGACCAAGCGCAACTCGGCGACCCGCATTGACCTCGGCGGCATCGCCAAAGGCTTCGGCCTGGTCGAGGCCGCGCGCGTGTTGCGGCAGGCGGGAGTAGATTCGGCGCTCATCGACCTTGGCGGCGATATCTACGCCATCGGCAGGAAGGGAGACCAACCGTGGAGGGTGGGCATCCGCAACCCAAGAGGCGATGGCGTAGTCGGCATCGTCCCGCTCACCGACATGGCCGCAGTGACTTCAGGCGACTACGAACGGTACTTCTGGGGCCCGCCGGGGGAAGGCTCGGGACACGATCCCGATTCCTCGCGGGAATCTGGTCGTGTCCCTCGCGACAGCGTCCGCTACTGCCACATCATAGACCCGCACACCGGCTGGCCCGCGCGCGGCTACTGCAGTGCGACCGTGCTGATGCGGGACCCGCTACTGGCGCAAGGCTTTGCCAAGGTGCTGTTTATCCTCGGGCCCGATGCGCTCAAGCTCTGCGACAGCGCCGGGTATGTTGACTGGCTGCTGATAACCGACAGCATGAAAGCGATAACGTCCGAAGGATTGAAGGGCTCCGTGAATCCGAGCCTTGTTGGCGCTTCAGCGTGTGAGAAACCGGATTCCCGTTAGGCTTCCGGCAGGGCGGCATGCCCAATAGCAGAACAGCGGCGCGAGAGCGCCGCCGCTGAACTTTCAACCGCTTCTATTTCAGATACTTACCCGGGTCAGCCGCAAACTCGGCCTTGCAGCTTGCCGCGCAGAAGTAGTACGTCTTGCCCTTGTAGTCGTAGCTGCAGGCGGCGTTTTCCTTGGTTACTGTCATCCCGCACACCGGGTCTAGGTTTCCCTCTTTGCTGTCGTGCTCATGGTTCATGCTTACCTCCGTCTTATTCGACCACCCTGAGCGGCTTCCGGTTCACGCGGACTGGTGTTCCGCGAGCCAGCGCTTGACCTCGGGCAGCCAGGCGGTCTTGATGTCGGCCGCGACCCAGCGGCCCACGATGTCATTCCCGTCGGTGGCGACCACCAGCGGCGGGGTATCTGTCCAATCATACCACGCGAAGTCGGCCAGATTCTCGGGTGTAGCAGCAGTCCCTTCGACGTACCTGACTTCAGGCGTGACGCCGGCCCGGCTCAACACGTCCTGGGCCTTCTTGCAGAGCTCACAATTCTCTTTAGCAAAAACCTGAAAATTCAACTTGTCCTCCGGTTGTGCAACGAGATTGAAAGTTACTCCCCCTGCGGGCGAAATCAATAGTCTTTATCCCGTAAGTCCGTCAACCGCGTCCCACCCGCAAGCCGACGTCCGCCGCTCTTGTATCCGCCTCCGCCTGAAGCCGCCTTTCAAGACGACCTTCAGAGTATGCCAATCTCTTGACGCCGCCGATGGCGGCGACGGGGGATGGACTCAGGCCTGGCAGCTTGACCCCGCCGTCACGGCGCCCTAGAATCAGCCCGTGAACTGTCTGAGGCGCGGAATCCCCGATGCTCGCCTCTGTCGCGGGTGCGGCAAGCGGGTCTGAGAGGTGAACCGGTCTCCGCTCGCTGCCGCTTCGGCCCTGCTCGCCTCGGCGCTGGTCTTGTCCGCCGCAGTGGGAAGCCTCTTTGGGCTTGAGCCGGAGCAGCGGCTCGTCGGTTCGGCCTGGTTTCTTGCCGGAGCCGGCATTGTGGCGCTCGCCAGCCTCCTTGCGGCGGTCGCCGCTGTCTCGCGACGTTCCTGGTCAGGTGTACTCCAGCACATCGGACTCGTAGTCGCGCTCACCGGTGTCGCCGTCAACCAGAAAGCCGCCCACAGTGATTTTCTCTTCCTGGAACAGGGGGCCGGGGCAAGCAACTTCGCTTTGGGCCATGACTTGCGCCGGGTGGAAGAGTTACCCGTGCCGCTTGCCCTGGACTCGCTGACATCGCTCAGCGCGAAGGCATTCCGGCCCGCCCCGGTCGCATGGGTTACCGTCGCCGATGGGCGTTCCCGCCCGGTGACCTACAACCGTCCACTGAAGGTAGCCGGCAGGCAGGTACTCCTCTCGCTGACTGTGGCGCCGGGATTCCTCAGCGAGTACGAGATCACGTTGGACGGAGCCGAGTATTTGTTACTGCACAACCAGTCGGTCGAGCCCTCACCCGGACTCCGCCTCTGGAGCTTCGCCTTTGACGCGGCTGCGAACAAGGTTGGCCTGATGGTCGGCAATGAACAGCAGTGGCTCGGAACGGGCGACAGCGCGCTGGTCGGTGGTAGAATGTTGAGGCTCAGGTCCGCGACCTTTGCCGCAAGTCCCGGCGCGATCTTCATCGTTAGCGACACCCGATACCGGTTCCCCATCTTCATCGGCCTGGGATTCGTGCTGCTCGGGCTGCTGCCCCCGCTGTTCAGAAGGGAAAGACCGTGACCGGCCCTGCGCTCCTCTTTGCCGCGCTTGCCGCGTACGTGGTCGCCGCGGTTGCGGCCGGAATCGCCCGGAGCCGGCATCAGGCCGGACTGTTGTCCGGCGCAAGCGTGGCCGCCTCAGCAGTCGGCCTGTGCCTGCAGCTCGCCTTCACGACAGCACGCACGGTCGCGGTCGGCTTCCTGCCGTTCGCCTCTCGATTCGAGTCGATGGCCTTGTTCGCGCTCGTGTCGCAGGCGACGGGGCTGGTCGTCTATCTCGCGACTCGACGGCTTTCGGCCAAGCTCGGCACTGACGCGGTCAGCGTCCTGCTGCTACTCGGGACGTTGATGCCACACGGGTTCTCCCCGGGCGGCGGCCTTAATCCGATTCTCAATAGCCCGTGGTTCGCGTTCCACATCGCGGTAGCATTCGGCGGCTACGGCTGTTTCACCGCCGGTCTCGCCTGGTGCATCGCGTGGCTCTTTGACCGCAAGCTCGACCTCAACCCGACGGTGCCGCGCCGGCTCGCTCTCGCCGGTCTGCTGCTGCTCGGGGCCGGTATCCTGACCGGCGCGATGTGGGCCGACTCCTCGTGGGGCACCTACTGGAGCTGGGACCCCAAGGAATCCTGGGCACTGCTCACGTGGACACTGATGGCGGCCTGGCTGCACCTGAGTGGCAATAGACCACGGCGCTGGGCAGCGGCGCTCGGTTTCGGTCTGGTCTTTGCCGCAATGTTGTTCACGTTCATCGGCATCAACCTGTTGAGCTGGGGCCTGCACCGGTACTAGGACGAATCCGAGCCGAGGTCAGAATACGGACCCGCGACCACCGATAATTGGCAGCGCCCGCCATTTGACCTCTGCCCCGGCGAGTGCTATCCTACGCCTGAACGTGAAAGAAGCGCTTGAGCGAACCCTGCGCGGCCTCGGCCGTCCCTATGAGCGCCTGCTCGAACTCAAGGGAGCACGCCGGCTGTTTTTGGTCGGCGGCACGATTCGTGACATCATCCTCGGCCGCGAGCCGACCGACTTCGACTTCGCGGTGTCGGGCTCCGGGCTCGAGTTCGCGACTGCCTTTGCGCGCAAGGTCCACGGCAGTCTGGTCGTCCTCTCCGAACCCGACGACGAAGCCCGGGTCGTCTATCAACGGGACCTGACCTTCGACTTCAACGGCTTCGGCGGCCGGGCAATCGAGGACGACATCCGTCGCCGCGACTTCACGGCCAATGCCCTTGCGGTCGAAATCCTGCCCGACGGCGTCGACGACCTGTTGGATATCGTCGCCGGCCGAAGAGACATCACGGAACGACTGCTGCGGCCGGTGTCTGCCGATTCGCTCAAGCTCGACCCGCTCCGACTGCTCCGCGCCATCCGCATTGCGCTGGAGCTCGACTTCCGCATTGATGAAACGGTATTCGACCTCGGCCGAAATGTCTCGCTCAAACAGACGGCGCCGGAGCGCATCGGCGCGGAACTGCTCCGGATAATGGAATGCCCCGGCTCCTACACCTTCATCCGGAAGCTGGTCGACCTCGGCCGGCTGCAGGACATCCTGCCCGAGCTCGTGCCGCTGCTCGAGGACGAGGACCTGCGCGAGCACTCACTCCGCACCTACTACAAGATTGAGGAAATCGTCACCGACGACTCCTTCTTCCGCCGCTTCGACCCGGAATGGACCGCGTACTTTGAAAGATGGGGTCTAGGGGCCGAGGATTCAAGGATTCCAGTGGCCCAACCCGCCGAGTCTTCAGATGCCGGGGCCGCCTCACTCGACCCCTCGAATCCTCGAATCCTGGAATCCTCTCCTTTGCCTTTCCGCCGCGGCCTGCTCAAGCTCGCCGGCCTGCTGCACGACACTGCCAAGCCCGAAACCCGGTTCATCAATGTCCAAGGCGAGATGCACTTCTATGGCCACGACAGCCTCGGCGCGCGGGCCGCGAACCGTATGGGTCGCGACCGCCTGCGCCTGTCCCGCGCCCAGACCGCCATGCTTTCAACACTAGTTGCCGAGCACATGCGGCTTCACCTGCTCGCCACCGCGCCCGACCTCACTGACCGCGCGGTACGCCGCTTCTTCCGCGACCTCGGCGAAGAGGCGTTCGGCCTGATGATTCTCTGCTTTGCCGACGGCTGGGCGACTGCCGGCCGTACCGGGCATCTGGAAGACACGATAACGCGAATGACTGACCAGCGCCGGGCCGAGGCCGCGAAGCTCAAGGTCAAACGCTTCGTTACCGGGAACGAACTGATTGCGCTCGGCCTTAAACCAGGCCCGGTCTTCAAGGTCATCCTGCAGGAGCTCGAAGACCTGCAGCTTGAAGGCGTAATATCCAGCACCGAGCAGGGGCTGGACTACCTCAAAGCCCATTTGCCCGGCCTTCTGGCCGGAAAACCCGAATGACCAATTGCCAATTCCTAACGAATGCCCAAAGCGGGGAATTCGCTCCGGCCCTCGCCATTGTGTCATTAGAACTTAGTTGGTCATTGGGAATTAAGTATTAGGAATTCGATGTTGGTCCACAGCTTTGTCTACGGCCCTGTTCCCAGTCGCCGCCTCGGCCTCTCGCTCGGCATCAACATAATCCCGTTCAAGACCTGCACGCTCGACTGCATCTACTGCCAGTGCGGCAAGACCACCAAGAAAACGCTGGAACGCCGCTCCTTCTTCCCAATCAACGACATCCTCTCCGCCATCCGCTCCGCTGTCCGCCCCTCGTCCCTCGTCCCTCGCTCCTCGCCCCCTGACTTCCTCACCTTCTCCGGCGAGGGCGAGCCGACGCTCAACCAGGACATCGGCCGCATCATCCGCCGGCTCAAGCGCGAGTTCTCCATCCCGGTCGCGGTGATTACCAACTCGACGCTCTTGACCGATTCGCAGGTTCGGCGCGACCTGTCCGCGGCCGACCTCGTCATACCGTCGCTCGATGCGGCCGACCCGCGTAACTTCGCCAGGGTGGATCGCTGCCACCGCGACCTGCGCATCGAGGATATCATCGCGGGTCTCAAACTCTTCCGCCGCGGCTTTCGCGGCAGGATCTGGCTCGAGATAATGCTGGTGAAAGGCGTCAACGACTCGGTCGAGCACGTAGTCGCTCTGCGCAAGGCGGCATACGAAATCCGGCCCGATCGGGTTCAGCTCAACACAGTCATCCGCCCGCCGGCCGAGAGGTTCGCCAAGCCGGTGTCGCTCGACGACCTTGAGCAGATCCAATGTCTGTTCGGCCCCGATACCGACATCATCGGCGAACCCAAGGATCGGATACGAAAGGCAAAGTACCAGAGACAGGCCCGACCGGATGCCGCTATTCTTGCGACCGTCCAGGGTCGGCCGGTAACGAAACTGGACCTTGTCTGTTCGCTCGCGGTCGAACCGCGTGAGATCGAAAAGGCGCTGCGCCGCCTGCTGCGGTCGCAGCGCATCATGCCGGTGGATTTCAGCGGGAAGACGTTCTACGAAGCGACCCAGCCGGAGCGCACGAAAACGTTCAGTTCAACTTGAAAACCGGAGACCCTCGCGCAGCGGCCAACGGCCGCTAGTTGACCCCTCACGTCGGGGCCGGAGTCTGTTCGGTGGGGAACTCGCCGTTTGGCTGCGGCTTCGCACGGTTGCCGGCAAAGCTGACATACAGGACGAGGGCGGCGACGGCCACGATCACCACCAGTAGCAGCGCCCGCGCGAAGTTCTTCATCAGACCACAATTGTAAGCCGGACAGGCCGCTTCGTCAAACCGGAAAAGGCGTACAGGAACGGCTCATTGACTCGCGCATGAGTGGGCTCAAGCGGTCCGGGTCTAAGGGCCCGCCGGGGTCGGTGTTTGTGTCGACTGTGGCGGGACCGGCGGCGTGGGCTGCTGCATCGAAGGCCGCAGGGTGACGGTGAAGTACAGGAAAAACGCGAGGGCGAGCAGCAGCAAGACGATCAGCATCTGCCGCGTGCTATTCTTCATGCGACGCAGTACAGGAATCCGGACGACTCGGACTCCGTGTTTGCAGAAGCCGGCACAGATACGGGCACGGGCGGAATTCTAGGAGCACTAGCCCACTGGGTCAAGTGTGCGCGAACCCCGTGTGTCAATCTGAAGCGGGTTGCGGGGCTGGGCTGGCCTCGGGTTCGCTCAAGGTCAGAAGCGCGCGGTTGAAGTCCAAGAGCGCCCTGCCGTTTGCCGGTCCGTTGCGATTCTTCAGCACCGTCACCTCAAGCTCCGTCACAGAATCCGTGTCCGGCACAGACTCTTCCTGAGCTTCCTCCATCACACGGTTGAACAGCCCCAGCGCGACCTGGGCGTCCTGCTCGATGTCCCCGGCGCCGTGCAGGTCGTCCAAGGCCACCCGGTCCGGGTGCGCCGGGCTCCTGACCAGTTGCGCGCCGAGTATCACCGGTACGCTCAGGCTCTTCGCGGTATCCAGTATCCGCTCGGAGATGCGTTCGAGCTCCCGCTGCCGGCTCATGAACTCACCCTGTATCCTGACTTTCTGCATGTAGTCCACGAAGACCGCCCCGACCGGGACCTGCCCGCAGATGGCGGCAACGGTTTCCGCCCAGTCCCCCACGGCATAGGGCTCGTCCTCAAGGAGGACCCGGTCTGAGTTCAGCAGCTCGCCGAGCTCTGCCTTGCCCTTTTCCAGCGTCGGGTTGTCCGTCCTGCCCTTTCGGACGTAATCCTCAAGCGCAGCCAGGTTGTATCCCAAACTTTCCGGGTCGACGATAGTGCCGCACAGGATGTTGAGGAGCTTCAAACCGAGCTGTCGCCGCGGCTCCTCATAGGAAAAGAATACAAAAGCCTTGTCCTTGTACATACGGCTCATGTTCACGAGCAGATTGAACATCATGGTGGTCTTGCCGTGACCGGTTCTGCCGCACACAATCGTAACCGCCGCCTGAGGAATGGTCACGAGTTTATCCAGGCTGGCAAAGCCGGTCTTGAGCCCTTCTGGAGTCTTCGCAAGCTCGGCCTGGAAGTCTCTCAGCCGGTACGAACTCAGGTTCCGGAGCTGGTTCCTCGGTTGGTCTGGCGTACTCCGCATCACGAACCTCCATCTGAACGGTACTGCCGCTCGGTCATCGCACGATTCTAGGCGGCTCAGCAACGGTGTCAAATCCCCAGTGAAGCGGACTGAACCCGCTCGCACTGCTCCGTGTCGGTTCAGAGCGGAATTCTGCCTCAATCGCCACATACCCCAGCACCCCGGCTCGCCGGTACCGCGAATCGGCAGGGTCAAGTGTCGGCCTTTGCAGCACCTGTCTGCAGCGACTTTACAGGGGGGCCGCCGGTGGTAGAATATGGCCGCATGTTGTTTGACTGTATCAGTCCAGCGACGAGGACCTCGGAACTGCTCGTTCGCGGTGAAGCCGGGTAGCGGTGATGGCAAAGAGAGGAAGAGGCCGGGCCTGGGTGTTCCTCATCTGCTGGATTGCGCTGACCTGTTTTCTCATGACCTACCCCTTCCGCGGCGGCCCGAGCATCATCGGGCGCGGTTACGACAAGGTGATTCACACGTCGCTCTTCACGGTGATGGGCCTGTCGGCGCAGGCGGCAATACCGTGGGCTTCACTGCTCATAGCCGCACCGCTCGCGGTCGGACTCGAGCTCATCCAGAAGAAGATACCGGCACGCCACTACGATATCGTTGACATGATGGCCAACGCTACCGGCATGCTCCTCGGCATCTTCGCGTACGAACTCTCAACCCGGCTCTCAAGATGACCGGCGAACCCGAAACTCGAAACCAGAATGACGATTGCATGCGGGCAAAACTCAAAGCACGAAATCCGAATTCTCCAATTCGTTATTTCCCGGCTTTCGGGCTTCATTCGGAATTCGAGCTTCGTCCTTCGAGTTTGGACCTGACACTATGTCTGAATTGAAGCAATCCCGCCCGAAGGGCACGCAGGATTTCGTGCCGCCGGACTCGGAGCGACGGCGGCAGGCCGAGGCGGCGTTCCGCAGTCTGGCCGAGACTCACGGCTTCCGCGAGATAATAACGCCGACGTTCGAGCACACCGCCGTGTTTGTGAAGTCGTCCGGCGAAACCTCGGACATCGTCAAGAAGGAGATGTACTCGTTCAAGGACCGCGCCGGCCGGGACCTGACGCTCCGGCCCGAAGGAACACCCGGAGTGGTGCGCGCGGTGCTGGAGAACCGTCTGCGCCTGCCCTGCAGGCTCTACTACATCGGCCCATACTTCCGGTACAGCCGCCCGCAGAAGGGACGCTACCGGGAATTCGGCCAGCTCGGTATCGAGGCACTGGGCGAGGCCGGTCCTCTGACCGACGCCGAAGTCATCGCCGTCGGCAGCGCCTTCTTCGAACGCCTCGGCATCCGCGACTGCACCATTCAGGTCAACTCCATCGGCTGCCGCGAGTGCCGCCCTGCCCATCGCGACGCCCTCCGGGAGTTTCTGCTCGCGCGGAAGGAGCAGCTATGCGAGGACTGCCGGCTGCGCATCGACCGCAACCCGCTGCGCGTCTTCGATTGCAAGGTCGAGACCTGCCGGGAAGCGGTCAAGGACGCGCCGACGCCGCGGCGCTACCTGTGTCCGGCGTGCAACACCCATCACGAACAGGTCCTGGCCGAGTTGAACCGGCGCGGGCTGCGCCACGAGGCCAGCGACCGGCTGGTGCGCGGGCTCGACTACTACAACCGGACTACCTTCGAGTACGTATCGACCTCGCTGGGTGCGCAGGACAGCCTCGGCGGAGGAGGACGCTACGACTATCTGATTGAGGAATTCGGAGGGTCGAATACACCGGCGACCGGTTTTGCCATCGGGCTGGAGCGAACCCTGCTCGCAGCGCCGGCTGTGCCGCTTCCGACTCGACGCAAGCTCGCGTTTGTCGTCTGGCTGACCGACGCCGAGGTCGGCGCAGCGGTGGAACTCGCCGACCGGCTGCGGGCGGACGGCATCGCCGCGCAGGTCGATTACGACTCGCGCAAGGTCAAGGGGCAGTTCCGGTCGGCCGATGCGGCCCAGGCAACCTGCTGCGTGATCATCGGACCGGACGAACTGGCCAAGGGAGTCTACTCGCTGAAGGACCTGGCGACCGGCGAGCAGCGGGAAGTCTCGTCGGCTGCCGTCAGCGCCGAACTCCGCAAGTTGTTCGCTCCGTAGGACGCCGAGGGTGTGGGACTCTGGGGTTCCAGGTCCGAACGCTCGACCCCTTGAATCCTCGAATCCCAAGATTCCGTTTCTATTTCGTGGCGGCCAGCGCGTAGTCGGTGAGCTGGATATCGCAGCCCTGGTCGAGCACCGCCACGGCCGCAGTCCAGCGGCCGGCGGGTAACGCGGGCAACGTCAGCTCCAGATCCGCAGACCCCTTCTCGTCTTTGACGCCGAGGTGATCTCTTCCGGCCGATGGGCCGGTGTATTTCGGACCGCCAAGCAGCGAGATGTCGGGCTCTTCGCCGCGGGGCCAGGCAAGCAGGAACAGGCGGCAGCGCCCGCTCTTCTTCATCTCCCAGTCGTAGCTGAACGCTATCTTGCCCGCCGGTCCGCGCATGAACGGCACCGCCAGCTTCAGCTCGGCCAGCGGCCGCTCGCCGGGGACCGCGGTCTTGGGGGTACGCGGTGAGCGGAAAGCGGCAAGCGGCAGCATCAATCCCGGCGCGGGCGCGGTAAGTTCGGATGCCGGCACGTCCGGCTTGAAGTCGTGCTTGGTGATGGTGACCTCGAACTTCGGCGCATCCTTGTTCTGGGCGGCGACTTCCTGCCGTGCCTCGACTATCCACTCCTCCCAGGGCCGGTCGCCTTTCGAGGCGGCGTGGCGCGCGCAGACCGGCATCAGATTGTCTACCGAGGTCCGGCCGCCGGCCGACGGAGGCTGACGGAACACCAGCGTCGTGTGCTCGCCGTAGCAGCCGGGCACGCCGCAGATGGCGCCGCGCTTGGAGAGGACCGCCTCCTCCATTTCCTTCGGCCATTTCAGGTCGTCGACGAAGCCATAATGGTCTTCGTGCGGCGTCGGCGGGTAGTGAACACGCGAGCAGCGGCGACAGGTGGCTTCGGCTTCACGCAGCTTCCAGTCGACCGAAGTAGGCTTGTGGCATTCCGGGCAGTCATAGTTCCATAGCATGGTTCCCTCCGTCAGTAGTCGGATCGGCGTCTTGGTTCGTCACGGGCATAGTTTCTCTGATAAGATAATGGCTACTGGCTGGCCGTCTGTCAAGCAAGCCCGCGAATGGTGTCTCTCGTTCACCGTGCATCGTTCCGGGTAATCGTCTGAGAACCGGGGCATGACGACCGTACTGCCGGGCACGCCACGCGGAATGCCGACCGACAATGACGGCCAGCTAACGGAAGTTGTGCGAGCCTACTCGAGGGGCGAAGGTTCGTGGAATGAGAGCCCGCGCGCCGCGTGCCACGCGCCGGGGTCGGCGAAGTAGCGGACTACTTCTTCATACTCGTCGTCGGTCAGGAAACTGATCTCGCGCGGTATTTTCGGCGACAGGGCGGCGTCGCGATTGGTGAGCGAGTCGAGCCTCACCCCGACCTGCTCAAGATCCGTGCTGCCCTGCTGCTGCCGGTCGAAGACCACGAAGCAGGCTTCGACCCTTGCGCCCCACTCGCGGATTTCCCGGATGACGCGCGTCTTGGTCCAGCCGTGCACGAGCGTGTCATCCACCAGCAGCACTCGCTTACGGAACAGCTCGTGGTTCTTGATGCCCTCGAACGGGCTCGCCTCGGGATAGCGCTTGGCGCGGCGGGCGTAGAACATCGGCCTGGCCAGCTTCTGGGCCATCACGGCGGCGATGGCGATCGAGCCGGACTCGATGCCGCAGATGACGTCGAAGTCGAGGTTGCGCACCAGCAGCGCCGCGGAGGAAAGCACGAAGTCGTTCACCGCCGGATAGCTGGCGAGACCCTTGACGTCGATGTAGATCGGGCTGTAGTTCCGGCCCTCGTCGACCTTGTAGAGCGGGTGCAGGTCGCCAAGCGTGACTTTGATGGCGCCGATCTGCCAGAGCATGGCGGCCACGGTTTCGGCCATGTTGCCCGACATCACGCGGCGGATGAGCCCGAGGTCGGGCGTGATGATACGCTGGTCGCGCATCAGGCGGTAGAATTTGTCGGACTCTTCCTCGTCAAGTTCGATGGCGAGCCGGGTCTCGTCGATGTCGTAGACGACGTGGAAACGGCCGAGCTCGCGGTCGCGGCCCAGCAGCGCGTAGCTCTCGGCGTTCGACTCGCGCTGCCGGGGCCCGAGCTTCGTCGCGGAATGGTTGATCTTGGCGCGGTAGGTCTCAAACAGGTCTGCGGCGAGCGACGCGACCTCTTCGTATTCGAGGATGTAAGGAGTGCTCGCCCGCATCACCGGGCCCGAGCATTCAATCTCCTTGAGGGGGACCTGGGTGAGTTTCATTGCCGCCGGGCGGCGGGCTCTCGCCGACCGCTAGCGCTCGCGCGCCACCTTGAACGCCTGGAACTTCGCGCTGTAGAAGAAATTCCAGAGCGCGCGGCACTTGCGGCGCAATTCGGCGAACGAGCCCTTGTTGTCGATGACGAAGTCCGCCCTGCTCCAGATCTTCGCGTCCGGTACCTGGAGCTTCAGGCGGGCCACGATGTCCTCTTCTTTCATGCCGGCATCGACCAGCCGCTCCGTCTTCAGGCGGTCAGCGGCAGTGACGAGGATGGCCACATCGACCTCTTTGTCCAGCTTCCAGTCAAAGAGCAGCGCCGCGTCGACCACCACCAGGCCCTTCCGGTTCCGGTCGATCTCCTTGCGCACGCGATCAAGCAGGGCCGGGTGGACAATCGCGTTCAGTTTGGCGAGACTCGCCTTGCTGGCAAAGGCCAGCTTCCCCAACGCCCGGCGATCGATGTTGTCGGTCTTGGTGAGGATACCGTGGCCGAAGGTCTTGACCAAACGGTGATACTCGGGCGTACCCTTGGCCAGGATCGACCAGCCCATCTCGTCGGCGTCGATGATCTTGGCTCCGTAGCGCTTCAGCTCACTGGCAACGGTCGACTTGCCCGAACCCATGTTACCGCCGATTCCGACGAGCAGCCGGTCCTGTGAGAGCTTCCTGTCGAACATCCTAGATCACCTTCGCTTCCTCGCGCAGCAGGCGCACGAGTTCCGGCACGACCTCTTCGGCCGCACCTTCGAGCACGCGGCCCGGCTTTCGGCCCGGCGGCAGCCGGTCATCAACGTAGATGACTCGCCGGGTCAGGGCTGCCGAGTCGATTCCGAGCACGGTCGCGCCCAGCACCGGGATTTCCTTTTTCTTCGCCGCCATCATCCCCTTGAGGGTCGGGTAGCGAGGTTCGTATGCCCCCTTCTGTATCGTCACCAGGCAGGGAATGGGAGCCTGAACCACCTCGGTCGCGCCCTCGATCTCGCGCCGGGCAACGATCGTTCGGGCGGTCGTGTCCGCCGTCACCTCGGCTACGACCGAAACGTGCGGAATCCCGAGGAAGTGGGCGATCGCCGGCGGTACTGCCGCAAAGTCATCGTCCACCGCCTGCTTGCCGCAGAACACGATGTCGAAAGGCTGTCGCTTCACGGCCGCGGCGAGCAGGCGCCCGACCGCAAGGGCATCGATACCGTCGAACGCCGGGTCGGTAAGCTGGACCGCCGCATCCGCGCCCATCGCGAGCGTGGTCCGGAGCGCGGTCTTTACCCGTTCCGGGCCCAGCGCGACGACAGTGATAGTACCGGCACCGGCCTTCTCCTTCAGGCGCAGGGCCGTTTCCATCGCGTATTCGTCGTAAGGATTGACGACCCACTCGATTTCGGTCGTATCCACGAAACCGGTCGACGTGTTCACACGGATCTTGGTCTCGGTGGACGGGACCTGCTTGACGCAGACGACTATGTTCACGACAGCGCCTTCACCAGCAGGCAGGCGTTGTGCCCGCCGAACCCGAACGAATTGGACAGCGCGGCGCGGATCTTGCAGTCGCGCGCCGTGCCTTTGATGAAGTCGAGCGCCACGCCTTCGTCCGGCGTCTGGTGGTTGATCGTCGGGTGTACCTTCTGGTGCTTGAGCTGCAGAACCATCGCCACGAACTCCATTGCGCCGGCCGCCCCGAGCCCGTGGCCGATCATCGACTTGGTCGAGTTGATCGCGAGCTTGCTTGCGTGCGGGCCGAAGACGTCGAGAACCGCCTTCACCTCGGAGGCGTCGTTCAGCGGCGTGGACGTGCCGTGGCCATTGATGTAGTCGATTTCCTCCGGCTTCATGCCGGCCTCGGCGAGCGCCTGGCGCATCACCGCGGCCGCGCCCCTGGCGTCCGGGTCCGGGGCGGTGATGTGGTAGGCGTCGGCCGTCGCTCCGTAGCCGGCGAACTCGCAGTAGATCTGCGCGCCGCGCCGGCGGGCGTGCTCAAGCTCCTCGAGCACGTAGATGCCGCTGCCCTCGGCGATGACGAACCCGTCCCGGTCCTTGTCATACGGCCGGGAAGCCTTCTCCGGTTCCGAATTGTGCTTGGAGAGCGCGCCCATGTTGTTGAACGCGGCGACCGTGAACCTGGTGATGGCCGCCTCGGCGCCGCCGGTGATCATCACGTCGGCTTCGCCGTTCACGATGTGCCGGTAGGCAACGCCGGTCGCGTGCGCGCCCGAGGCACACGCTGACGTGGTGTCGTAGTTCGGACCGCGCAGGTTGTGGTTGATGGCAATCTGGCCGTTGGCCATGTCCGGGATCATCATCGGTACCAACAGCGGGGAAACCCGGCGCGGCCCCTTCTGCAGGAACTGCGCGAACTGGGCCTCCCAGGTCTGGATGCCGCCCATGCCCGAGCCGGTGATTACGCCGACCCGGTCGCGGTCTTCCTTCTCAAAGTCCAGCTTCGCGTCCCTGACCGCCTCATCCGCAGCCCAAAGGGCATACTGGGTGAACCGGTCGGTGCGCTTCACGAGCTTCGGGTCCAGACGCTGCGCCGGGTCGAAGCCTTTGACCTCGGCCCCGATTTGCACTTCGAGGTCGGACGAGTCAAACGCGGTGAAGCGGGCCGCGCCGCTCTTCCCGGCGAGCAGATTCTGCCAGTATGTGGGAACGTCGTTGCCGATCGGCGTCACCGCGCCCAGCCCGGTGACAACTACCCGTCGGCGACCGCTCTGGGTGCTCATCGGCGGTTGGGGTAAGGAACCCGGCTACTTCTTCTCGGCCAGCTTCTTCTGCAGGTACTCGGCGGCCTTGCCAACAGTTATCAACTGCTGGGAATCCTCGTCCGGGATCTCGACCCCGAACTTCTCTTCGAACGCCATGACCAGCTCGACGATGTCGAGCGAATCCGCGCCCAGGTCGTCAACAAAGTGAGCGGTGTCGGTGACTTTCTCCGGAGCGACGTGCAACTGTTCAACTATTATGTTCTTTACATCGTCTATCAGCGCCATCAACTTCCTCCTTAAGGATGCCGGCCATCAGAACAGGCCGTCTTTGGCGGACGCTAGCCGAAAACTGGCAGAGTAGTGTATCAATAAGCCCGCTAAAGTCAATTCAGGCAGGGGGAGCCGCAGACCCACTGGGACAGGTCAGAATCCAGAATCCGGAGTTCCGAACCAGGATAGAACCAACCACGGACGAACACCGGTGAACACGGGTTCAGCATGGACTCCGTCTCGAACCCTTGAACCCCGGGACCCCGGAACCCTGTCCTACGGCAGGGTGAGCAGGTTCAGGCCGGAAAGCGGGTCCGGTTTGCGGACGAGGCGGCGTGTCCCGGGCACGAGCGTAACTTCGAGCGTAACCGTAACCTTACCCGAGAAAAGGTGGCCGGCGAAGGTCGTGAGCCGCGGATTGCTGATAACGGCGTGGATATGGCAGGCCGGGTTCTTGCCGACCCAGGCCACGTTCCCAACCACGGCCGCCACCTCGTGGTCGCCCTCAAACAACCGCTTGTGATAGGTCCTGGTCTTCGGGTCAAAGCACCCGAGGGTGATATTGTCGGCCGCCCCGATGCCGGTCAGGAACCCGGACCTGATGCGTCGGCTGCGCACAAAACCGGCGAGCGTCTCGATTATCTCCTCGCCCGGCATCAGCCGAAGCTGCCAGTACGACCCATTCCTCACGGCCCTCATGATTCCTCCCTGGTCCCTGAACCCTGATCCCCGGTCCCTGGTTTCTTATCCTTCTTAATGTACTTGCACTTCGGGTATCCGGAACAGGCGACGAACGGCCCGAAACGGCCTCGCCGTTCGACCAGGTTCTTCCCGCACTGCGGGCACTTCTCTTCAAGCATCTTCGGCTCCGGCCGCGCGCCGCGGACCATGAACTTGCACTCCGGGTATCCGGTGCAGCCCACGAAAACCCCGAACCGGCCACGCTTCTCGGCCAGCGGCTTGCCGCACTTCGGGCAGGGCTCGCCCGGCTTCAGGTTTGGCCCCGGCTCTTCGCGCTTGATGTACCTGCATTCGGGATATCCGGAGCACGCCTTGAACGGCCCGAACCTTCCCGACCGCTCGGCCAAAGGCTTGCCGCACTGCGGGCACTTCTCATCGAGCAGCTTCGCCTTCTCCTTCTTAATGTACTTACACTCCGGGTAGCGCGAGCAGGCGATGAACTTGCCGAATCTGCCCCAGCGCTCGGCCAGGTTCGCGCCGCACTCCGGGCACTTCTCCTCCAGTTCCTTGCGCAATTCCTGCTTGATGTCGGCCGCGCCCTCCGCGACCTTGTCCAGGTCCTGCTTGAACGGCTTGTAGAATCGCCCGATGACCTCCTGCCACTTCTCGCTACCCTCTTCCACGAGGTCGAGCTCCTTCTCCATCTCGCGGGTGAACCCGAGCTCGAAGATGTCCGAGAATCGGGGCACCAGCACGTCGGTGACGACCATCCCGAGCTCGGTCGGCCAGAGCCTGCCCTCGCGCCGCTCCGCGTATTTCCGGTCGAACAGGGTCGAGACGATGGTCGCGTAGGTCGAAGGCCGGCCGATGGAGTTCGTTTCCAGCCGCTTGATGAGCGTCGCCTCGGTGTAGCGCGCGGGCGGCTGGGTGAACTTCTGCTCGGGCCGGAACTCCTTCATCGTCAGCGGCTCGGCCGGGGCGAGCGCGGGCAGGACCTTCTCCTTGTCCGGGTCGCCGTAGACACGCTCGAATCCGCTGAACTTGCACTTCACCGCGTCCGCCTTGAACAGGTAGTCACCGCCCGCGACCTGCGCTTCGGTCAGCGCATAGACCGCGTCGGCCATCTGGCTGGCCACGAACCGGCGCCAGACCAGGTCGTAGAGTCTGAACTGCTCCGGCGTCAGGAACCGCTTCACCGATTCCGGCGTGCGGTCAACCCGCGTCGGCCGAATCGCCTCATGCGCCCCCTGCGCCCCGGCCCTGTCCGGATAGTGGCGCGGCTTCTCGGGCAGGAACTCCGGGCCGAAGCTTGCGGCCACGAACTCGCGCGTATCGCCCACGAATGCGTCGGCCACGCGGAAAGAATCGGTACGCGGATAGGTGATGAGACCGGCGGTTTCCTTCTCCAGGTCAATGCCCTCGAAGAGCTGCTGCGCCACCTGCATCGCCCTGCGGGCCGGCATGCTCAAACGCTGCACCGCGTCCTGCTGCATCGTCGCGGTGGCGAACGGCGGCAGCGGCCTTCGCGCCCGGTCGCGCGACCTCACATCGGCCACGCGGAACTCGGCCGCAGCGCAGCCCTTCTTCACCGCCTCCATCTCGGCCGCGCTGGTAATCTTGAAGTCCTTGCCGGCTATCTTCGCCAGTTGCGCCTCGAACGTCGCGCCTCCGCCTTCCCGCTCCTCCACTCTATCCCTTGCTCCCTCTATCCCTTTGTCCCCCTCCTTTTCGAACAGCGCCTTGATGGTCCAGAACTCCTCGGGCTTGAACGCCTGAATCTCGCGTTCGCGGTCCACGATCATGCGCAGGGCCACCGTCTGCACCCTGCCCGCGGAAAGCCCGCCGCGCACGATCTTCCAGAGCAGCGGCGACACGAGGTAGCCGACCAGCCGGTCGAGCACGCGCCGCCCGCGGTGCGAATCGACCTTCCTCTGGTCGATTTCGATCGGCTTATCCAAGGCTTCCTTCAGACCTTTGGCCGTAATTTCGTACACCAGCACGCGCTTCATCGGAACCGCCGTCCCCTGCCCCTCACCCCTCGCCCCGCCCAGCTCGAAAGCCACCGAGTAGGCTATCGCCTCTCCCTCGCGGTCCGGGTCGGTCGCGATGTAGACGGCTCGCGCCTGCCTGGCCGCGGCCTTCAGCTCATTGATGACCGCCGCCTTCCCGCGGATCTTGATATAATCCGGCTCGAACCCGTGCTCGATATCCACGCCGAGTCGCGACTTCGGCAGGTCGGCAATGTGCCCCCTGGACGAGAGCACCTGCATCTTCCCGGCGAGCAGCTTCCCGATTGTCCTCGCCTTGGTCGGCGACTCGACAATCAACAGGTCCTTGCCGGTCCCTCGACTTCTAGCTTCTAGCTTCTCGCCTCTAGCTTCTGACTTCGTCCTAGCCTTCGTGTCTTGGTGTCTTGGTGGTAAGACTCCGACCTTCCGGCCGGCCTTTGCCCGCTTCGGGGCATTCGCGTTTTTCTTTGGCATTGCGCGTGTAGAATAATAGGAAAGTAAGGACTGTCAACTACGGGGCACAAGAGTGCGCGTGGAATCTGCCCTCGGAACTCCCCGGCTAGACGCACCGACAAGAGCGCCAAGCCCGGAGAGACATAAGCGCAGACTATGTAGATTCGCGATTGTCTCTCGCTGCTCGGGAATCTACAATCATCAATCTTGAATCTAGAATGCCATTGAAGGCTCCCTTCAAAGCTCGCTGGAAAGCTCGTCTCAGAGCTCGCCGGAAAGCACCAAAGAAAGCTCACTCGAAAGCTCACTTCACAGCTTCTTCCATTGCTCATTACAGAGCTCACTTCATCGCTTCGTGCATTGCTCATCTCAAAGTTCAGCGCATCGCTTCTTTCATCGCTTGCTTCAAAGCTCAGTCGAAAGCTCGGGTTAAAGCTCGTCCGAAAGCTCAACTCAAAGTTCATTTCAAGGCTCGTTTCATGGCTTCTTCGAATGCTCCTCAAAGGGCTAGCCCCCAGGCGACCCCTATATGCGGATTCTCCGCGACCCGACAGTGCTTAACCGACCAGGAGTTATTGAGTTACGCTCGATTGGCGAGTGTCACTAAACCTTCAGTTCTTTTTGCCGTCTCGGTGAACCCGGAGTCCACTCGTTCATCGTTCCACGTCCCCGGTTCTGACTTCTGGCTCTTGGCTTCTGCCTCTTGACTTCGCCCCCGCCGTCGTGTCCCAACTCTTTCTCCTGCTGAGAGTTCTGGTTTCTGGTCTCTGAATTCTGGTTTCTGCTTTGTCCGAGTTCTCACTATCCCCTGGACGGTTGGGGGAGTTCCTGCCCCCAGACCGGCCCTCGCTCCAGCGCCCGTTGAGGCCGCTGCACCGGCTCCGGCAACGACATCCGCTCCGTCCCGCGCTCCGGCACCTGCTTCGGCGTAGGCAACGGCCTTCGCTCCGGCCCCTCTTCCGTGGCACGGAACAGCATCTGCTCCGGGCTCTGCTCTTTCGCCCTGACCAGCCCCCGCTCCTCGCTTCGCTCCGGCATCCGCAACAGCCGCCGGTCCAGTCCCCGCTCCAGGCCGATGTCCGGCCTCAGCTCCAGCCCATGCACCAGGCTCCGCTCCTGTCCGCGGACCTGCTCCCGGAACGGGCCTCAGTCCCGTATCTGCCCCGCATTTCCCCCAGCCCGACGGTCAACCGTGCTCCGCGCGCGGGCTTGACTATGCACGGCACGCGCATAACATCCCTCCTGATGCAAGGCCAAATCCGGCCAAACCCGATGACTCCGTCGTCGCCGGCCCGAAACTCGGAACTTGACCGTATGAACCTATAGGTTAATATCATGGTGAGACTTGAGGAACTGAAAACCGGACCGGCGCTCGTGGTCTGTGCTCTGGTCGTCAATGAACGAAACGAGACTGCTGAGTATCTTACCGCCCTGTCGCCGGTGGGACGGAAGAGGCTTGACTATGTATTCCGGCGGCTCGCCGAGCTCGGCCAGGCCGGGTTTCGTGATGAGACGCTCAAACGGCTTGAGGGCGTGGTCTGCGAGATAAAGGAGCACCGCACGAATACAAGGCTGTTCTGTTTCACATCAGGACACCGGCTCATTGTCTGCACACACGCTGCCCGGAAGCCTGCGGGCAACGCCCGGTATCAGGTCGAGATAGACAAAGTTCAGCGCCTGTACGAACTGTGCCTGGCCGAAGGAGTACTGCCATGATAGAAAAGGCCGCGTGGTATGAGGAAATGAGGAAGGGCTTCGAAAACGACCCTGACTACTGGGCTGAGGGGTTGAAGCTCGACTTTGCCGAGGAAGTGGGCCGGCTGATGGAAGAGCAGAAGGTCAGCCGAGCCGAACTTGCGCGCAGACTCGGCACTTCGCCTGCTTACGTCACGAAGATTCTGCACTGGACTGCGAACCTGACCCTGACAAGCATGTCCAAGATCGCCCTGGCATTCGGCTCCAGGGTTCATCTCAGCCTCGCGCCCAAGAACGCTCCTTCCGGCAGGCGTGTGGCCGTGGTTCCCGCAACCCGCAGGCGCGTGCGACGGAGCGAGTTGGCTTCGCCCCACCCGGCGCAGAGCGTGGCTGCTGACCGACCCTCTCGCGCCAGGCAGCATGACTTCATCGCCTCCGACAAACCAGCCCGCGCCCGGCGTCAGGGCGGCAAGGAATGAGGACCTAAGTCCGTGATTCCTCCTTCCTCTATTTTCACTCCTCCTTCCTCCATCCTCATTCCTCCATCTTCCGTCCTCCTTCCTCGCTCCTTCACGCGAAAGCCGAACTTGACCTTGTAAACCTTAAGGTTAATCTGTGCTGAGCTTGGATTTGCTGTTCGGCGGGGCTGCACGAGACGTGTACGCGCTGGCGGTCAACGAACGCTGTGCTACCCGGGACTGCATCTGCGACCTGCAGACGCGCTCGCAGGCACGCGTATACCGGATGCTGGAACGACTGGCCGAGCATGGACAGGTCGGCCGCGAGCAGCACCTCGTCCGACGTCTGGAAGGCAACGTCTTCGAGTTGAAGGAACGCGAATCCAGCACGAGATTGTCCGGCTTCTTCCACGGCGCCCGCGTGGTGGTCTGCACCCACGGCACCCGGAAGCCCGCGGGCAAGGCGGCGTATCGAACTGAGATAGACAAGGTGAAACGGCTGCATCAGATGTGCATTGACGAAGGAGTTCTAGATTGACCGAACGGGCAGAGTGGATCCGCAGGCTCGGCGAGAAGCTGGAGCAGAACCCGGTCTATTGGACGGAGTACCTGAAGCTGGAGTTTGCCGAGGAACTCAGCCGGCTGATGGACGAACGCGGACTCACCAAGACCGACCTCGCGACGAAGCTCGGCTGCTCGCGTGCGTACATCACGAAGATATTCAACATCACGTTCAACCCGACCATCGAGACCCTGGCCAAGATTGCGCTGGCGTTCGACGCGCGAGTCGATCTCAAGTTGGTTCCCAGAGATGCTCCTTCGGGCAAGCGCGCAGTTGCGGCCCCAGCAACCCACCGCCGCGAACGCCGGCCCGAATTCGCTGCCGCTGACCGACCTGCTCGCGCCAAGCGGAATGAGTTTGTCGCCTCCGACAAACCAAGGAGGGAGGATCGAGGAGAGAGGAATGAGGGCTGAGGAATGAGGCCTGAGGAGTGAGGAGCGAAGTCGGCGTTTCTTCCATCCTCCGTCCTCTATCTTCCTTACTCCGCACTCCTCCGGTTCCTCCCTCCTCATTCCTCCATCTTCACTCCTTTTCTCGTCCTCCGTCCTAAGGTCCTGACGTGTATCCTCCATCCTCCGACCTCGGTCCTCGATCCTACTTCCTACCTCCTCCCTCTTCTTACCTCCGTCCTCAGTCCTTTTCTCGACCCGCGCCCCGCCGCAAGCGTATTGCCTCGCCTGTCCGCAACCCCGCCCGAGATGAGTAGGGCATCTCCGAACTCACGAGAGCAGTTGTCCCCGAAGGGGCCATAGCGTTCGTCGGTCCGCGCGTCCTAGCGGGGTTTTTGGCTAGTTGACAGCATGATCTAACTAAGCGATAATCGAGCATGTGGTGCTTAAGTGCGGCAAGGCCCCGGTCCCGCCGCAAGCTTATTGCCTCGCCTGTCCGCAACCCCGCCCGAAGTGCGTAAGGTGACTCCGAAATCTCCCACCTTGGTGATGTTCCCATTCATGGCCTCTGCGCCTTCGGGGCAGGTAGGCGGCTGGCGCTTCGTGAAGTGGGAAGCAGCTGTCGAGGACAGAATACCGGTCAAACTGCGGCCCCGGTATCTGCGTTGGTTGGACAAGTACCCGTGGAGCCGCAGGGGCTTTGGCGAGCCGCATGCGGCGGTACGTGAGGCTGACACGGCAGTCAGTTTGGATGACCTCGCGACAATCATGATGTATTGCCACTTATCCCTCCACAGCAGGTTCTCCTGCACCCGTGACAGTTTCATCTACAGAGAGGTGCGCGCACGCCTGCCGGGACCCCAGAGATTCCCCCGGATTCGCAAAGTCAACGCCGCACCATTTCACGCAATAGAATGGAATGAAAACCTACTGGTGGCGCTGTCAAAGGTCTTCGCCCAAGCGCCAAGCCTGGACCAAGGTGAATTGCTCCCGCGGATCCGCCGGGCCATCATTCTACACAACGAGGCGTACTGGCTTTGGGACACCGAACGCCCCGTTTCCACCGTCTTCTTCGTGCTGACTCTCGCGCTGGCGTTCGAGGCCCTCTTCACTCCCGCGCGTCGGCCGAAGTCAGACGAGACGCCCGGAATCAGCGCAACCGTGCGGCAAGAACTGAAGGGCCTCCTGTTGCATGGCAGGCGCGAGCGGTACTATGAACGGGGGCTGAAGAAGTGGTGGAACGCGTTCTACGATCTTCGCAGCCGGATTGCCCACGGCCGCACGGTGAGCGAGGATGACTTCCTGGCGCTGGGGAAGAAAAAGGGTCGCCACCACGCCATGGTCGCACGTCAAATGCTCGGCGCGGTTGTCTACTCGCTGCTGGCGAAGCAAGGTCTGTGCCCGGCAGACCCTTTGGGACTCGCATACGAACGGCATGTGAAACCTGCTCTCGACCAGATGGTGCCGAACGGCGTGCGCTTCGACGAAGTGAGTGACATCGTGAGTAACATGTTCGAGCGCGGCAAACTTAAAGACGATGAGGATCATGAACGTGAGAGGGAACTCGACAACCTGCTCTGCGGCATCCAGGACTGGGACATGTCATTCACTGAGGCCCAGGAGCGACGACTGACAGCCGCACTGGTCCAGTTGTTGAATAACGAAGCGCGACTTCCACTCCTGTCCCGTGCAGTGCGCAGAACACAAGTCAGGGTTGAGTTGTTGCGGGCTTTGAGTGAGCAAGTGCGTTCCCGCCCGCCTCGACGGCTACTGTGACCCGGAGAGCCGGCTGCTCAAGCCAACTCGGCTGCAATGAGACCACCGCGACGCGGCACGGCCATAGGCTTAGCGGGGTAGAAACGACCGGGGGAATCAGGGACAGTCACCCTATTAGATGACTGCGTCAAGGCGCGACATTACCGGACGGTCGAGTTGATCGAGCGGGATTACGGCTGTCGGCTTACAGCTAGCCGCTCGCGGCCCCCGAATCAGGATGGCGCAGCAGGAGATTCCTGACGCGCGGGCGTTTGCCGGCCATCAGCAACAGCATTCTAGATTGTGGATTTCAGATTGTAGATTGGCGGGCAGGGCGGCTCAGCGCTGAAGACGTCCTTCGGTGGGACTCAGGGCGACGCTTCGCTCGGTTTGCAGTTGGCAGTCATCGGCCCAGACTCCTGACCTAGCCGTGAGCCGTAACGCGCCTCCGGCGCGAGTGACCAGTTCCCAGTTTCCAGTTGGCAGTATCGGACTCGTACCACTTACCTCTAACCTCGTCTCCGCTGCCCATGTCACGCGGTTCATTGTAATGAGCCGCGAGCCGTAGACCGCAAGCCGTACTCCGCGAGCCCGCTCTGCCCATTTGACATCTGCATCTGTCCCATTACCATGTCCCCGATGTTTGAGCCTTTCACACGTGCCTATTGGCCCGACGTCGCGCGATTTGCCCGGCGCCTGCCGAATTTCGACTACGTGAAGACGATCGTGCGCCTGCATCTCGATGAAAAGCGTCCGGGCGGCTGCTATGTCTGGCGAACCGACGGGCGCATCGCCGCATTCTGCGGCCTCAACTACCTGAACCCGGACGACGCCTGGCTCTATGGCATGCGGGTCGCCCCGTCTTTTCACAACCGCGGAATTGCCACCCGGTTCACGCGGGCGCTGATAACGACAGCCGGCCGCGACGGCAGATCCTGGGTGGGACTCAATACCAATGATCGAGCTTCTCACCGACCGGTCTTTAGAATCGCGGAGAAACTGGGCATGAAGCTGGAGGGCATCTATTGCAACGACGGCCTCTGGTCTCTGCGTCGCCGGCTCGCCGTCCCGCGGCTCAGGCATCATCCTGACATCTTTGGTGAATTCCTGAAACGGGGCCGGACCACGGTTTTCCACGACGCGCCCGGCTGGTTCTGGTCCAGATTACTCCCGGCCCGACGCGAGTGGGTCAATGCCAACGGCTATGTCCTGCATGGCATCCCTCTGCACGTAACCCGCCGCACCCATCCAGAACACAAGAAGTCGGCGACCATCAACCTGCTTGAGCTTCCGCCTGACCCGAAGCGACTGCTGGCAAGTCTGCTCGCCTTTGCTCAAGGCCGAAACTGGATCGTCGTGAACTACCCGCTGGAATGGAAACGCACCGTTCGCTCTGCCTGGCAGGAGATGGTGCCGACTCTCCGCCGGGATCACCACTACTCAAGCGCTGAACGGGTGTATGGGAAGTACCTGTGTGATTCCGGGGACGCAATAAGAGATTCCTGACGCGACGTCATTCCAGATTGTAGACGACGGCGTGGACTGCCAGCGGCAGCCGCGGCTAGCAGAGGGCAGTTAGGAGTTAGGCGCGGCCAAGGGCCGCGAGTGTCCAGTTACCAGTTGCCATTGTCCAATGCGGGCCTCCGTTTTCCGTTCCCCGGTCTCGCGCAGCCGTCTTGTGATGCGAACCGGGCTCCGACCATCTCGCGCGGTTCATTATCGTGAACCACAAATCCCCAGCGACACGGCAGGAGACTGCCAACGCGCGGGCGGGCTAGTCTTCGATTACCACTATTGCCGTGGCGTAGTCAAGCAGATGTGAGATGTTGCCGTGGACTTCCGAGCACGCCTCCCCGACTGCGAGGCGCTACCAGATAACCTTGACGCCGTATTCCCGGAATACCGGGTCGGCTGAGACAAGCGATATGCGCTCGGTAAGCGCCTGCGCTGCCAGCAGCCGGTCAAAGGGGTCGCGGTGGAGGAACGGGAGCTTCTCGACCGCTGCGGCATGGGGCCAGTCGATTGACAACAGGTTGAACCCGTCAGTCAGTTTCTCGGCCACGTACTCTTCAACCGAGGCCGGCAGCACGAGCCGCCCGAGGCTCGCCTTGATCGCCATCTCCCAGACACTGGCGGCGCTCAAGTAGAGTTCCGCGCCGTCGGCCTCAAGGGCGCGGCGGGCACGTCGGCTGAGGCGCGGGTCACCAGTCACGAACCACAGGAACGCATGCGTGTCCAGCAGAAGCTTCATTCCGAGTCCCGAGACAGGAATTCGCCACCAGAGCACGAAGACACCAAGGTGAAAGATGAGGGATGAAGGACGAATCGAGAAATGGCGCGGCCCGGCCTCGGCCTTGGCGGTTGTTTCTCCGTTCCTCTCCGAGCCATCTGCGTCATCTGCGGTTGTCCTGTCCGCACCTTGGCGTTCTTGGAGGTTGAGCTGCCGGCTTCATTTCGTGTACGGTTCCATTTCCAGCAGCGGCTCATCGAAGTCGGCCCCAACCGTCACCCGCCCTTTGTCGGAACCGAATCGGGGGCGCCCGCCCGGCCGCGCCAGCGGACGCAGTTCCGCAACCGGGCGGCCACGCTTTGAGATGCGGTACACCTGCCCTTGTCGAACTCGCTCCAGCAGTTCGGACAGGCGCGTCTTGGCTTCAAAGGCCCCGATTGTCTTGGTCTTCATATGAACTAGTCTATTGAACTGGTTGGTTGGGTCAAGCGCAGCGCCCGCCAGCGTTACGGATGCCCGAGTTCTTTGCGCCTTGGTGCCCTTGTGGTAGGAATCCGCCCCGTGGCGGCTAGTCTTCGATTACCACAATTGCGGTGGCGTAGTCCGGCAGGTGAGAGATGGAAACGTGGACCTTTCGGCCCGCGAGTATTCTCTCGGCGCGGCCGGTGACTCTGATGGTCGGCCGCATCCGTTCGTTGTCGACCACGTCAATCTCAGTCCAGCCGATTGCTCCGCGCAGCCCGGTGCCAAGGGCCTTCGAGAACGCCTCTTTGGCCGCGAACCGGCCCGCATAGGATGGGTATTTGTCGCCGAGCGTTTCGCAGAACCGGACCTCGGCAGGCGTGAACACCCGATTGCGGAACCGGTCTGGGTACCGCTCGAGCGCAGCCCGCACACGCGCTACGTCAACCAGGTCTATTCCAACTCCGAAGATGGCCATCAGGAGAAGTAGGATGAGAGATGGAAGATGTGAGATGTAAGACGGAAGGAGCCGGAGATGTATGATGTCAGATGAGAGATGTTCGATGTGAGAAGTGCGGATTCCCGAAGAGGCTCGCGGTGACAGGGGGTACGCTTCGAATATGAGATGTTAGATGTCAGAAGTGGCACCTCTCGACTTCGCAGTCACCAAGGCCCTTACGAGTATGCTGACCAGTTCGTTGGCTTCGCCTACAAGTGACGTGACGCACTCGCCGGTCACGAGACGGGAACGTTCCACCAGCGTGAGCCAGTAGTGTGCCTCACGAAGCTCCTTCAAGACAATGTGCATCTTGTGCACAAAGTCGGCTCGGCTCTCCGCTCCTCTCGACTCTTGGTAGTTTGCGCCTGCCGAACAGGCAGCTCGAACAAGCTGATTCGCCAAGTAACGACCCGAGGCCGTTCGCCCCATGCGGTTGGACAGGGCGAGGACGTTGGTAGCGAAGTCGAGCAGCCTGCCGCTGATTTCCTTGCCGGGTCCTTTGACTTCTAACATCTTACGTCTTACATCTGACTTCGGTTCTGTCCCATCCGCGCTTCTGACATCTCTCATCTAGCATCTTACATCTGACTTCCACTGGAGTTCAGCCTCTCCACAACCGGTATCAGCTCAAGCACATCACTAATCTCAAAGTCAGCACCCGAGACCTTCGTCCCGAACTCGTCGCCGTAGCGGGCGAACACCGTCGTCATGCCCAGGGTCTTGGCGCCGGTGATATCGCGCTCGGCCCAGTCGCCGACCATGACTGCTTCATCGGGCCGCACCTGCAGCAGCTCCAGCGCCTTGCGGAACGGCTCGGGCGCCGGCTTGCGCACGCCCGTATCATCGAAGGTCACGACCGCGTCGAAGAACATGTCCACGCCGAGTTGAACCAGCCGCATCCAGACCTGCATCCGCGGCGCGTCCGACACCACGGCCAGCTTGAGGTGCATGCGGAAGAGCCTGAGCAGCGCCAGGCTGACGTGCGGGTAGGAGACCAAGGCTCCCTCGCGGGCGCGGCGGTAGGCGACGATGCCGGCGGCGAGTATCCGGTAGTCGACATAGCCGAGGACCTCGTGCAGCAGGTCGTCAAATACCTCCTGATACTCGATGCCTTCCCGGTCGTAGATTTCGTATATCTTCTTGTGCGCCTGCTCCGCCGTCAGGTCGAGTCCGGCGTCGATCATCGCAACGATTGCCGCATCCACGGCTGCGTTCTTCCACTTCCGGAAATCGACGAGGGTGTTGTCGACGTCGAACACTACGGCCTTGATCACGGCATCAAACCCGAAGCACGAAGCCCGAAATCCGAATCAAGCTCAAAGCCACAAGTGTCCAGGCCTGCCCGTCTTCGACAAGGCCGCTCCTACTTGTACCAGTCGGTCATTCGGGCTTCAATCGTCATTAGGACTTCGGATTTCGGAATTGCCGGCGCAGCCGGCCGTATGTCTCAGACAGGTGTTCGCTGATAACCTTGGTCTCGGCCAGCAGCGGCATGTAGTTGACGTCGCCGAGCCACCGCGGAACGATGTGGACGTGGACGTGTCCGGCCACACCGGCACCGGCGACGCGGCCGAGGTTCGCGCCGACATTGAAGCCCTGCGGCCTGAGCCCTCGGCGCAGAGCGGCGAGTGACTTCTGCACCAGCCGGAACAGCTCCGCACCCTCTTCGGCGCTGAGCTTCTCGAAGGTCGCGACGTGCCGGTTCGGCGCCACCATCAGGTGCCCGTTGTTATAAGGGAATCGGTTCATAACGATGAATGCGTGCCGGCCGCGATGCAGGATCAGTTTCTCCCGGTCGTCCTTCGCTTTGAGCAGGTTGCAGAAGAGGCAATGCTTGCGCCCGGTCGAGTCCTGTCCGCCCGCGCAGTAGATGTACTCAGCTCGCCAGGGCGCCCAGAGCGTCTTCACAAGGAGAATGGTGAATAGAGAATAGTGAGTAGAGAAAAGTCCCGCAGCCTGCTTTCACTCTTCATAATTCAGTATTCACAATTATCCGAACAGCCCCATCTGCGTTCCCGGTGCTGCGTCACGCGCGGCCGGAGTCGGTGGCACTCCGGGCAGGACCTGGATGACACCGAAAACGCCGTCGTAGCCGGCGGTCGCCTGCACTTCACCGCGTCGCATGCGTTCGATGCCCAGTGCGACTCTGTCGTTTGAGTTGTTCTCGATATCGGGAATCGGTGAGTTGAGGAGTATCTCGAATTCACTGCCGAGCGCGGCCACCATCGTCTCGTACAGCTTGCGCACCTGCGCCGTGTCCCGACCGACGCCCAGCGCCTCGCCGATGACCTCTTCAAGCGGAACGACGTGTTTGTACGGGATCACGTCGGTCGGCACTTCCTCCGGCTTCCGGTCGGCGAGTTGCTCGACCCGGTGGAGCACGCCGATGGTGAGTTGCCGGCCGCAGCCCGGGCAAAGGTTGTCGTTCACGAGCGACTGGGCCGGGGCAAAGCTCACGTTGCAGGCGCGGTGGCCGTCGTAGTGATACTTGCCCTCTTCGGGAAAGAACTCGATGGTATAGAGGAACCTTTTCCGGTCCTTCGTCTTCAGGACGTCGCGGATGGCATCGTAGGAGAGCTCACAGTCAAAGACGTTGGCCTCGCGGCCCAGCCGGCCCGGCGAGTGCGCGTCCGAGTTGGAGATGAGCGTGCGGCTGTCGAGCGCGGAGAGCCGCCAGTTCATCGGCGGGTCGCTCGAGAGCCCGGTCTCGACCGCGAATATCTCCTTGGACAGGTCGCCGAAGCACTCTTCGATTGAGTCGAACCCCGAGTTCGAGCCGTAGAGCGAGAACCATGGGGTCCAGATGTGCGCGGGCACGAGGAACGCGCGGCCATCGATCTCAAGCACTTTGGCCAGCAGGTCGTAGCTCGAGAGGCCGAGCGTCGGGCGGCCGTCCGATGCAAGCTTGCCGTACCCGTCGAGCCAGGCCGTCAGTTTGTCGGCGGTCTCGAAGCCCGGAACGAAAACCATGTTGTGAATCCGGCGCAGTCTGCCGCCGGCGCTGTAGATGCCGCTCAGCTCCACGTTCAGGATGAAGTACGTGTCGTCGTAGGTGAAAAGGCCGGCGCCGGTCGGCTTGAGGTGCTGCTTGAGCGACTGCATGTACTCGGGGTGAGTGAAGTCACCGGTCGCGACCAGCTTGATGCCCTTGGTCTTGGCCGCAGCCGCGATGGCCGGGATGTCCATGTCGCGGCTCGTCGCGCGCGAAAAGCGGGAGTGAATATGCAGGTCAGCGATGAATTGCATCTGTGCTCGCCATTCTAGTCTCGGGCATGGCCAAGTCAAAGAGGATGTGGGCGATGTCTACGGTTGCACGCGTCGGATTGGCGCCTTGTGGCATTCGGACTTGATTGGTCACTGGGAATTGGCAATTGATCATTCGCTTCTAGCGTGCCGCAATCATCATCCGCGTGGTGTGCGGCCCCGGCTTGATGAAGGAACCGTGCTGGAAGAAACGGACCTCGGTGAAACCGGCGGCCCTGAGACAGCGCTCGACCTCCTCCGGGTGGTACGCCCGTTCCTGGTGAATCTCTTCGAACCGCTCGGGTGCGCCTCCCGATTTCGGCTGCTCCCAGAACGTCAGGTGCAGGGTTGAGACACGGGTCTCCTGGTCGTACTCGTGCTGCCATATCGAGTGGATCTCGCCGACGTCCCGGGCGGTCGTCCGCGTGCCCCAGTAGTCGGCCAGCCCGTAGACCGTGTTCATGTCGAAGATAAAGAGCCCGCCGGGCAAGACCGCCGCCCTCACGCAACGGAAGCACCGGACCAGGTCATCCTCGGTCAGCAGGTAGTTCATGCTGTCGTAGAGACAGATTGCTCCTTCCAGCGGCTCGGGAACAGCGAAGTCGCGGATGTCGGCGTGGATTGTCGCTACCGGCAGATTCCCACGCTTCGACTCCAGCATTGCCAGCATCTCGGGCGAGCGGTCCACTCCGGTCATCCGGTATCCGCGCCGGGCGAGAATCAGGGTCGGGATGCCCGTGCCGCAGGCAAGGTCGAGGATGGTCTTCGGGTCGGAGTGGAAGTGTCCAAGGACACGTACGACGTAGTCCGCCCACCCGTCGTAGTCAACGTACTTGGCCATGAACTTGTCGTAGTGGCGGTGGAAACGGCTGAATGGCTCGCGCATCATGGCCGGAGCCAATATAAACCGAACCACCCTGAAGTCAAGCGCACGGATTGCTTCTCTGCCTTCCTGCATCCATAATCAGTCACTGATGGCGCGCGAGCCAACCCGCGGTCGGTCGATTGCGCTGCTGCTCGGCGGTCTCGCGCTGCTTTCCTGCCGCAAGCCGGACTACTTCCCGCTCAGGGACAACCTGGATTTGCGCTTTGCGGCCGCCGGATACGAAGTCGTCGGGAGCGACTCCGTCCGGACCGAGAGCCTGACCTACGCGATTGCGGTGGCGGGTTCGACGACGCAACCCGGTCTCGGCCGAGTCTGGGAAATCCGCGTCACCCGGAACGCTGAACCATACCTCTCTCTTTTCCTCCGCAAGACCACCAACGCGGTGTTCGTGCTGCCCCGGGCTCAGCCGGACGAAATCGAGCCGAGCTCGGACTGGCTGAAGCTCATCGAACTGCCGCCGCGCGAAGGCGCCCTCTGGTACGGCGACGCAGAACGCTCGGTCTCGTTCGAGGTGCTGCAGCGGACGGATGTGGAAACCGCGGCCGGCCGCGCCCGCAACTGCTTCCGCATCCGGATTCACGCGGACGAACCGTACCTGACGGACTTCTGGCTTGCGCCCGACGTGGGCGTCATCCGCTGGACGCGCCGCCTCTCGGCATCGCGCTTCGAAGTGGCTGAGCGGGTTCGCCGCTGAGGCGCCGTCGCGGCCGGCGCCAGTGGAACCGGCCCACATTCTTGCGCTGAATCGGTTGACATCGCACTCGAGATTCGTATGCTATTGGCGATGGATCGTATGACTCCGCAATCGCGGGTCAGCTTGACGAACCTCCTGCTGCCTCCACTGCATGACATTTGTCCGTTCCGTAACCTGTCCGCGTCGGATCGGCTGGCGTGGGCTATGCACTAACCAAAGGAGGTGCGAATGGTGAAGAAAGCGAAGAAGGCGGTCAAGAAGACAGCCAAAAAGGCCAAGAAGAAGTAGTCTTCGACCGCCGACCATGCCGCTGCGCACGTCGCGGCGGCATGGCTTTTATGGAGAGACCGCGGTGGGACGCCCGGGCCGCTGCCGGCGCGAGCGCAACGCCGCGGTCATCGCTATTGGCTGCGGCGCGGCGCGGGCCGGCCCCGGCTCAGGAACGGGGCAGGCACGGCCGTCGTTATCGTCGAACCGTCGCTGAAACGGAACTGGAATGACTTGCCGACGACGCTGGCCTTCGCGCTGGTGCCCACCGGGCTGACGTGGAAGTCGAGCAGGACGAGGTGGATCTGCTGCGTCAGTCCGGGCGCTATCGTCACCGGCGCGAAGTAGAGCGTATCGCCGGCGCCTTTGCCGGACGTTCCGCCGGGCAGGGGGAAGCCGATGCCTTCGTTTCCGGCTATCTGGAAGTCCCTCAAGTAGGCGGAATCCGGGGTTATGGCTGCCATCTCGAGCCAGTTGATGGTGTCCTCGACCGTCCCGTCATTGCCGATGTTGAACGTGAAGCCTGAACTGTCCGATACGTGCTGAGCCTGGCCGATCATCACCAGGTGCTTCCACCCCACGGCGTTGATGCTGCCCGTGTTCCTGAGGTCATGGTGGAACTTGGGCCAGGGTGAGGTCGCGAGCGGGCTGGTCCCCTTGAGCGCGTAAAGGTAGCCGTCTTCGCAGGTGAAATAGACGGTGCCGTCGGCCCCGATGGTGGGCGCCGACTGCACCATCCCGTCGGCCTGGTATTGCCACTTGAGCGTACCGTTGGAATTGAGCGCATAGAGGCACGAGTCGCCCGAGCCGAAGTAGACGGTGCCGTCCGCGGCGATGGCCGGCCCGGAGTAGACCGGCCCGCCCGTCGGATATTGCCATTTGCGGCTGCCGTCGGCGTTGAAGGCATAGAAGGAATCGTTCAGCGACCCGACGTAGATTGTCCCGCCGGTCCCGATGGCCGGGGCCGACAACACCGAACCGCCGGTCTGGTGCTGCCACTTGAGCGTGCTGTCCGGATTGACCGCGTACAGGGCGCCGTCGGTCGACCCGATGTACACCGCGCCGTCGGTGTCGATCGCCGGAGCGGACCGGAACTCGCCGCTCGTGGTGTGGGTCCACTTGACCGTGCTGTCCGGGTTGAACGCAAACAGCACGCCGCCGGCCCCGACATAGACCGTGCCGTCCTCGGCAACTACCGGCGATCCGTACACGTTGCCGCCGGTCGCGTGGAACCACCGGAGGGAACCGTCGGCGTTCACCGCATAGAAGTTGCCCTGCCACGTCCCGAAGTAGATTGTGCCGCCGGCCGCAATCGCCGGCGCGCCCGTTATCCTGTGGCTGGAGATGATCCTCCACTTGCGCGACCCGTCGGAACTGAGCGCGTAAAGACTGCTGTCGTAGGAGCCGACGTAAACCGTACCGTCCGCCGCGATGGCCGGGGATGCGCGGACCTTCCCGCCGGTCTTGTAGCGCCACTTGAGCGTACCGTCGGCGTTGACCGCATAAAGGGAACTGTCGAGGGAACCGACGTAGATGGTGCCGTCGGCCGCGATGGCCGGCGAGGAGGCCGGGTAGGTCCCGTCGCCCGCGCCCACGTAGTAGCGCCACTTCCGCAGCGTATCCGGCGGCCGGACATCGATGCTGCAGGGCACCGACCACAGCGACCGCGCGTTGCCGGTGTCCTTTGCCTGGGCCGTGACCGCGTAGATGTTCGCCGTCGACCAGGCATGGCTCATCCGCACCGATTCGCCGGAAGCGACGAAGCTGCTCCAGGCGGACGTATCGCCGTCGCCCCACGCAAACCGGACGGCCACGTTGAGACTGTCCGGGTGAATGGCGACGGTCGTGAAAGTGTCGGGCGTATTCTGTACCGCCCGGCGCGGACCGGCCGGCTTGGCCGGTGCGTTGGGCGGCCGGCGCAGCGCGATCTGTATCAGGGACGCGCTGGACAGGTCGGAAGTGAGCTGCCCCTTGTCCATCGCCCAGGCGCGGACCTTGAAAGTCCCGCTGTCGGACCACGAATGGGACTGCGCGACCGTCTCGCCGCTGGCGACCCAGTCGGACCAGAACGACGTCTTCGAGTCGCCCCAGTCGAAGCGGATCGCCACGCTGTCGCCGTCCGGGTCAACGGCGGCCGTCTTGAACGTGCCGACCGAGTCCGCGAAACAGAACTGGGGTCCGGTCGGGACGGCCGGGACGTCGGGCGGATGGTTCTTCTTGCACGCGGGACCGGCGGCCAATACCAGCGCCAGGGCGGTCGCAAGCAGAGTTCTTGTCTTGTGCATCGTTCCTACTCACTTTCCTCCACCGACGCGACCCGTGTTCTTCAGGTCGTGGTGGAACTTGGGCCAGGCCGAACTGGCCAGCGGGGACGGACTCCACAGAGCATAGAGATAGAAGTCGGATGACCCGACGTACATGACCCCACCGGCCGCGATGGCCGGCGACGACTTGACCGCGCCTCCGGTCAGGTACTTCCACTTCAGCGAACCGTCGGAGTTGAGCGCGTAGACATACCCGTCGTCCGAACCGAAGAACAGCGTGCCGTCCGCGGCGATGGCCGGCGTCGTCGACACCGAACCGCCGGTTGCGTAGGACCACTTGAGTGTGCCGTCGGGATTGACCGCGTACAGCAGGCCGCCGGAGGATCCGACGTAGACGGTGCCGTCCGCTCCGATCGCGGGCTCGTTGTTCACGTTGCCGGACAAAGGGCATCCCCACCTGGCGGTCCCGTCCGGGTTGATGGCGTAGAGGGTGCCCGTGTCGCGTGACCCGGCGTAGATTGTCCCGTCGGTCGCGATTGCGGGCGGACCGGGAAAACGGCTGACGCGGTGGCGCCAGCGAGCGCTTCCGTCGGCATTCACCGCGTAGACCGTGTCGTACGAAATGAAATAGAGCGTCCCGTTCGTCGCGATGGCCGGGGAGCTGGCAATGGGCCACGACGTTGGAAACTGCCACTGCAGGGCGCCTTCCGCGCTGAACGCCCGCAGGGTGTCGTCTGAGCCGATATAGACCGTGCCATCTGAACCGACGGCCGGGGAATTGTCCGCGCGCGTTCCGACCTTGTGGCTCCACTTGAGCGTGCCGGCGGGATTGAACGCGTACAGGTAGCCGTTATCCGATCCGAGGTACACGGCGCCGTCGGCCGCGACGGCCGGCGAGAGATCAACCTGTCCGCCGGTCCGGTACCGCCACTTGAGTATACACTTCGGGCTCACTGCGTAGAGGCAACTGTCGTACGACCCGACGTAAACCGTGCCGTCCGGCCCGATTGCCGGACTGGACTTTATCTCGTGGCCGGTCTGATAACGCCACCGGACAGTATCCGGGCGGACGAAGATGCGGTGCGGGGCGGACCACTGGGACAATGCTCCGCCGCTGTCCTTCGCCTGGACGGTTACCGAGAAAGTGTCGGACGAAGACCAGTTGTAACTTGTCTGCGACGACGCACCGGAGGCGACGAAGACGCTCCAGTCCGAGGTGTCGCCGTCGCCCCAGGAAAACCGGAACGCGATGGGAAGGCCGTCGGGCTGGGAGTCGACGGCGGTGAACGCGTAGGAAGAGTCCTGCACGCCCGCATCCGGCCCGGACGGTTCCGCGGGGGTGGCGGGCGGCCGGTGTATCACCACCCGCACCTCGACTGAGCCGGACACGCCGGACGTGACCTGCTTCCGGTTCTTCGCCCAGGCGCGGACCACGTACGCGCCGGTATCCTGCCAGGCGTGGGTCATGGCAATCGTATCTCCGCTCCGGAACCAGCCGGACGAGTCAATCCCGGTGGAGTCGCCCCAGTCAAAGCGGACTGCCACGCTGTCGCCGTTCGGGTCGGTCGCAACGGTGCTGAATGTGTAGTTCACGTCCTTGAAGCAATACTGGGGGCCGGCCGGGACGGTCGGCGCGTCGGGCGCCTTGTGGCACGAAACGAACGCCGCCAGCGCCAGAACAACCGGCGGCAGGATAAACGGTCGCGTGCGATGTCGGGCCATGTATCTCCTTAGACGCTCAAGCTTCGTCAATCCGGACCTCCGCTGCCGGGTCGAGCCGGGCATGGCCGGCATTCGGGCGGATAACCTCGTCCGGGCGTGGCGCATTTCTCCTGCTGGTCAGGTGTGGTGCCGGAGCGGACGCGGCGCTGACGGTCCGCCGGTGTTGTCCCTGACTGCGGTCGTTCTTATGTTAATCCGCCGGCGGCCGATGTCAAGCTGCACCTTGACGCCATTTCTCACACTGTGCCGCCCCGACTCACCCCGGACCCGGCCGGTGCGCGCCGGCCGGCATGGTGCCGCCGGAATCCGACTAGTGTTTGCCTGATGCGTAGTCGCAGAAACTCTGCAGCCCGGAGCCGACCTTCGGACTGATGTTGCGGACGGTGGGGATGGCCTGGCGCATGAGCCCGATAGCCTGGGCCGACGTCAGCTTCTGGGTGGAGTGGATGTTGTGCTCGTTCAGGGCAACGGTCAGGGCTGCGGCGGCGCCGCCGAAGTCTCTCTTCTCAACGGCCGACCGCAACGCGTCCGTAATGCTGCCGGCTGATGTGATGCCCGCCCGGCTCAGCGCGGACTGCAGCGCGGCATAGGCGGCCTCCTCGCTCGCGACCTGCTCGGCCTGATGAACGGTGCGGCTGTTGCAGCTCACTACCATGCCGCCGATGAAGACGACGACGACCGGCAGGACAAGACGGCGCAAATGACAGAATGTGCTCATGCTTACGCTCCTCGGGTTCCCGATTGTTTTACCAGCCCGAGCCTCTCTTGTCAAGTAACTTGCCCGCGGGGAGGAAGCAGCCGACAGAGCCCACGTTGACACAGACTGTCTTCCGGCTAGTATCCTGTGCCGGTCGCAAAGGGGTCTCGCCGCCGGCATGATGCCAGACATGGCCCCATAACCGCTTGTGTCCCGTTCAGGCCTATGAGTTCGTGAGCTTCGTTTCACCTGTCTCCTAGAACCCGCAACGACCCAAGCAAAACCAGTTCGGAGGTTCGATAGTGGGTACGCGTATTTTCGTAGGGAATCTTCCCTTCAGCGCAACCGAAGACCAGCTCCGCGAGCTGTTCGCCCAGCATGGCGAAGTCGCGGCAGTCAGTATAGTGAAAGACAAGTTCACGGACCGCTCCCGGGGATTCGCGTTCGTCGAGATGAGCGCTGCCGATGCAGCGACCGCGGCGATTGCGGCCCTGAACCAGCATCCGATGGACGGCCGGCCGCTCACCGTCAACGTGGCGCGCGAGCGCACCGAAGGTGGTTCGCGCGGCGGCTATGGTCGCGGTCGCTCGAACGACGGCCCCAGCGGCAACCGCTGGTAGCACCGACAGGCCACACTGAACGGGCGGGGCAACCCGCCCGCTTCGTTTTCAGGCCCATCGTGCCTCCGGCCCGCGCCGGTCGAAAACAGACGCTGCAGCGGGCAGAGCAACTCGGAAAGTAATTCTCCGGGCAAACCGGAGAGCAACGGCCGGAGCTAACTCGGGAGCAACCCGGACAGGAACCCGCGGACTTACCCGGGCCGCAACGTTCCGACCAACCCGGAGAGGAACCGGTGGAGCAACCCGTAGACTAACCCTGAGAGCAAGTCGGAGGGCAACCGGTAGACCAACCCGTCGAATTCCGGTGGAGGTTCATCCGGGAATTGCGGTGGAGGTAACCTCCCTGTCTACTGTCTACTGAATCCTGTCTACTATCCGCGGGGTAATCCCCTGGGTAGGGGTGTCATCCGCGCGGCCTCAAGCCTAACGTCCTAAGCCACAAGCAGATAGCCCCGAAGACCGCCCCGATGTCTTCTAGCCGTATTTGTATACAAGCCCGCCCAATCCCCAATCGTCAATCTAGAATCTAAGATCGCCAGTGTGCCCGTTCGCGGTCGTGTCCAATCTACAATCGTCAATCTAAAATCTAAAATGACCATTGTGCCCGTCCGCAGCTGTGCCCAATCGCCAATCGACAATCTGCAATCCAAGATGGCCGCCATGCCCTCTCCCGCGCCATCACACAGCGTTGTAGTATTGCCCGGCCGCAGCCCCGGCTGATCATTGACGCGGAATCCGCGATCTTGGGTGCTTGGCGAAGCATCCGGGTTGGCCGTGGACCAACTCCGCGGCACCATCGGGCGTAAGTCCTATCTTGTTACAGGGCTGAGAGCGATCACGGAATCTGCGCCGCTGCCTGCGCAAGTTTCTCTTTGGTCCAGCCCGGCTGCGTGCATAAAGCGAACGCCCACTTGCCGAACTCGCCGTGCCGGTTCACGGCCCGGACCCAACGACGGGCAGCAGTTTCCTTCTGCCGGTCTTGCTCGTCCTCGTAACCCTTCACTTCAAGGATGATCTTCACCTCGCCGCCGGCTACCTTGTAGCGCACGAGGAAGTCCGGCCGGTACTCATGCTTCTGGCCCATCCATTCGTATGGGATAGTGAAGTCCAAGTGGTCATTCTTCACGTACGACACTATGCCGCCCTCTCCGGCCAACTTCTCCAGGCGGAAGGCCACGCTCTGCTCCCATCGCTCGTTATCCAGCACGACATGGCTGACGTGGCTGTTTGTCGTTCCCTTGGCCGGGCGCACCGTTCTGAACAGCACATCCCCGGTCTTGCCGACCGGCCGGAATTTCTCTATCACCGGCAGCATCGGATGCTCTCCGGCTTCCTCGTCGGGTTCGATGACTGCGGAGAGCCGGTCTACCATCTCCTGCTTGTAGCGTTTCAGCGCGATGTCTTCGAGGGGCGTATCGATATCCACGACCGCAACTTTGGTCTCCACGTAGTTCCACACAATCTGTAGCACCTGCGGGAACAGATTCTGCCGTGATCCCCAGTCGTCGTGCTTGCTCTTCAGGCGCATGGCCAGCTCAGCGGCAATCTCATAAACGGTTGCTTGGAGCCGCTTCTCCTGGTGAAACGGATTGCGGTCGTGCAGTGCCACCTTGCCAGGCCCAGAACGGTCAGGTCGGCCGACGCGATACCCGCCCGCAGGCTTCACGGCCACCCACGTTGGTTCCTTGGACGGGTCGACCATCAGGTAGGGTATGTCGTCGAGCTTCGCCCGAATCCTGCTCTTCACGTCGAACACGAATCCCTCGACTCGCGGGAACGTGATTTCAAAGCCCTTTCGTTCCTTGAGCGCCATCACAAGCGTGGACGTCTTCTCGGTAATGCCCTGCCTGACCGGCTTCTTCGTAACCGGTATGACCTCGAATGGGATACCGTACACGTCCACGTACTCCGGCTCGGAGAAGTCGTCGTAGTTGATCCTGCGCAATCCTCGCCCTACGACCTGTTCGCAGAGCAGTTGCGAGCCGAACGCTCGCAGTCCAAGAATCTGCGTGACGTTCTGCGCGTCCCAGCCTTCGGAGAGCATTGAGACCGACACGACGCAGCGCACGTTCTTGCCGGGCGGGTCGCCTTCTCCCTCCCATTCGGTCTTGCCGACAGTGTCCACGGTTTTCCGTACCGACTCCGCCGCATCGTCCTTCGACTGCCCCTCAACCGCGCTCTCGGCTTCGGCCAGGAGCTTCGAGTCGATACGGATGGTCACGTCCCCGCCTCGACGGTTCTCCAGTTCCTTCAAGACGCCGCCGGTCGCAACGTGCTCGTGCACCAGCTTGGCCAGGTCAGTGTTGTCACAGACGGCTATCATCACCGGCGGAATCGGCTGGCCATCCTCCTGCCATTGCTTTGCCTTCTTCTGCCACTGCGACGCAAGCATGGCCAGCGCGCCCTGCGCCTCGCGCAGCACCGACTCAGGCTTCGCTCGTCGCCGGGCCGTGGCCCGCTCCGACTCAGGCAGGTGCTCATTGATATACTGCCACAGCCGGAAGTACTTAGGGTCGGGCGCTCCGGTGTTATCGTCTACGGGTACGCACGGAATCTTCACGATGCCGCACTCGATGGCATCCACGAGTCCAAAGTCCGAACTTATCCACGGATATGGCTCGCCCTCCGCGTAGCCGCTGCCTTGAATGAAGAAGGGCGTGGCCGAGAAGTCGGCGCAGATGTTGATGCCGCGGTCACGGTTGATGCGGTCTAGGCCGCCAACCCAAACCGTCGCCTCCTCACGTTCCTTTGCTTCCTCCGCCGACAACCGTGCACGCTGCTCCTCGGCTAGCGGCTTGGGCCGGTAGGCGTGGTGGGCTTCGTCGTTTATTACCAGGATGTTTTTCTTGGTCCCGAGTTCCTTTAGGCTGCGCCGGCAGAATGCCGCATCGCTCTCGGCACCGCGCTGAACGACACTCCGTTTCCGGCTGTCGTCCTGCGGACTGAACAGGTGCCAATTGGTAATGAAGAACCGTCCCTGCTGCAACCGCTCCAGCATCCCGCCCGGCAGCAGGTCAAACTTGTCGTAGTAGTTCTGCTTCTGCCAAGGCAACAGCACCTTCAGCCGCTCACGGATGGTCAGGTTCGGGCAGAGCATCAGCACCGCGTCTGAGAACCGCTTGTCCTGCGGGTTCGCGAGCTTGTTCAGGACCTGCCAAGCGATTACCATTCCCATCACAACGGTCTTGCCTGACCCGGTCGCCATCTTGCAGGCGTAGCGTATGAGATTCTCGTCTTTCGGCAGGCTTAGACCCTGCTTGTCAGCCTGCGGGCCCTCTGTCAGCCATATCATGGTTTCGGTGGCCTCAAGCTGACAGAAGAACAGCTTCCGTTCGCGCTCCGTTCGTTTCCAGTGACCCAGCAGTTGCCGCGTGATGCCACTTGTCACGCCCGGGTAGCCCTTGTCCCGCCATGCTGATACCTTGTCGCGAATGCCATTCACCGTGTCGAGCGGGACGAACTCTTCCTCGAACAAGGCGGTCTGCCCGCCCTGCGTGCGCGGCTTCAGGTAGTACCCGGCTGGCCTTCGCCCATCCATCAGCACCGGCTGGCCTTCCTTGTACGTCCAATACCGGCCGGGCTTCTCGAACGGGGAGTTGAGGATTGGATTGTCGACGAGAAGTGACATTGTTCTGCTACTCCCTCGGGGAAGCTGATAACCCTGGCATCAATGCATTGCCAGGCTCAATCGCGACTGCACTGCAGACAGCCGTGAGCAGCCGCTACTGGAGTCAAGTTGTGGAGGCCAGCCCGATCTCTTTCAGGAACCGAACCGACTTCTCCACGTCGTGAGCAGCCATCCTCCAAGAAAGCCTTGATGCCTCTTCGCGTATCTCATCCACGGTCATCGGTTTCTTAGCTTCCTTGAGGAGAAGATGTGTCTTGGCTGCATACGACACATCCATATAGTTCATGCCATTTGCCGCCTTGTCGAGTTCGTCGATCACTTCTGTAAGCCCTCGGGCAGCCTCACCAAGGCGCTTCTTGGTTGCTTCCACCACGACTTTGCCGTCCTCCGTCAAAGAGTAGCTGTATCTGCAGCGCTCGAAACCGCGCTCGTCATAGCCCAGTAACTGACACTTCTCATCCACAAACCCGAGTTGCGCCAACTGTGAGACAGTATCTGCCACCTCTTCTGAATACGGGCCGTAGTAATGGGGCCGAAACTCGAGATCCTCTAGGCCGAGCTTCTCCTTTAGGAAGTAAACGTACTTCATGACCAGAGTCTTGGAGCGGACGCGCCCTCCCAGTTCGTCTATCATCAAGAGCACCACCGCCTTGGCACTGGCATTCACTTTACACCTTCCTCCTGTTCGCAAAATACCCGAGGGAGCTCTGCGTCGACTACGCCTCGGACCTTCTTTCGCAGTTCGGACTTGTCATGTTCGTCCAAGTAATCGGCCGCTACGTAGCAGTCGAGATATTTCTCCGCCATCTTCTCGTTTATGGACTTGAACAACACAGACTCCTCTTCGAGCGGACGCGGCCCGGCCTCCGATTTGACTAGAACGCTCCGCTCGGAATGTGCTGCCCGTTTCACGTTCTTGATCTCGTACACCGAGATTATGACCTCGTGGGGTTTCTTTGCAAGTGCCGCGACGACCGCTTCCTCCAGCGCCGCAAGTCGTTTGTCGTCTGGCTCGACGCCATCTAGTGCGTCCCTCGTAGCCGCATCCGGAACGTTGGCCACCTGCATATGGTATGCCTGCTTGTATAAACGCCTCTGCCGGAGCCTTGTAAGCAACTCGCAGACTTTCGTCCCGTCGTACTTCTCCTTGTTGGTGAAGTCACGCAGGAGCTTTTCATCGTCCCACTGCAGATACTCGGCAATGTAGCGTTCAGAACCATCGTAAGCATAGACTTGCCGCAACTCCTCGACTTCGTCCTCATCAATACCCAACCGCAGCGCACGGTTGATCATCGCGTCAGTCACTAGGCGCACCTTGTGCGCGTATACCTGCGAGTATATGTAGTACTTGGCGAGTACGAACTGCTCAACCGCGTGAGTGCCGTCCTCGTCCACGACCATTTCCCGACCACGGTCACCTGGCATTGTGGTTAAGGAAATGATGAGTTGGTCGAGATCATACATCCCGTACCGAACCCCGCAGTAAAGACTATCTCGCAGCAAGTAGTCCATCTTGTCTGCGTCGAGTGTCCCGGAGACTATGTCCTTCAGGACACGGTCGCCGTGACCCTGGTCTAGAAGTCGGACCACCTCATCTCTACGCGCGCCCGACAGGTGCCTGGCGATTCCGGCGTCGAAGCGTATCACGTCTGCAGTCACGCGCTCGTGGATCTTGTCCTTCTCGCCGATGCAGAGCTTGGCACGGTCGCAGTATCGCTCCAGCGTATCCTCAGAGACGTGCGAGAATGGGCCATGCCCGATGTCGTGCAGTAGCCCGGCCAAACGGACGAGCTTCAGTTCGTCCTCGGTCAGTTTGAGTTCGCGGCCCAGCCTGCCGGCGACGTGGAATACACCGAGGGAGTGCTCAAACCTAGTATGGGTGGCACCTGGGTAGACATACTGGGCGCAGGCGAGCTGGTGAATCCTCCTGAGTCGCTGGAACGCCTGAGTCTCCACCAAGTCGAGCTCCTCTTTGGACCATTGAATGAAGCCGTGGACCGAGTCCCGAACCTGCCGGCTGAAGTTCACTTCAGCCCCACAACTCTCGGAACCTCGTTCCCTCTGAAGTCTATGACCTTCACCGCTATCCGCTTGTGTTTGCCGGGCTGGAATGGGAACGACTTGGTGCCGCGCATCTGCTCGAACGTCTCCGGCTCAATCTGCGCTCTCAGTGCCCGCTGCAGCTTGTCCCACGCGTCCTTGTCGCCGGGGAAGAACGCCTGGCAGACGTGGAACGTCATCCCGTCGTAATCGGTGTCGAGGAACCATGCCGCCGCATCTTCGCCCGGTGACGAGTCGGCCTTGCCGGTCAGCGGGTCGTAGATATCCACGCCTGCCAGCTCTACAACATAGGTGTCGTCCTTACCCTTGGCCAACCGCACGTCCGGTTCGCCGTAGGCCGTGAATATCTGGCTAGCGCGCCCGGTCTTTAGCAGGTCGCCAATCAGCACATCCGGCGCGACGTTGACGAACTCTACGGTCAGCCCTTTCACCGGTGTCTTCTGAATCAACGCACGCGCCTCCGGGTCGAAGCTGAACCCGCAGAATAGCAGCACATCGTAGCCGTTCATTTTCGCAGCCGGCGTTGACTCCTGCACCTGGTATGCAGTCACTGGCCCGTGCTGAGGGCCGAAGCCGATGGCGACCTTCTGCGTCTTCCCGTTCCGCCCCGTCTCCGCCTCGGCGTGCACGAACCCGAGGCTCACCGCCCTGATGTTCGTCAGTTCCATCTTCCGGCCCTTCGGGAATATCACGCCGCCCTGCTGCTTCAGCAGGTTTATCATGTCCGATAGGTAGTCGCCGGCTTTGTCCGAGATACGTCCCTCAGCCTCACTCGTCTCAAACTGCGGCACTGGCGTGGCAGCGCCCGGCGCTTCGACCGCCGGAGCCGGTATCGCCTCGACCGTGAACGGCCCGCTCACGCGCACGACGCCCGACTTCTTGAACGGCCTGTCATAGAGAGTCTCCTGCGGCGCGTTCCGCCGAATCGTCGCATCGATGTCCTTGCGCTTGCTTCTCTTTACGTCCCAGAACTCCAGATACGCTTCCTTCGCGTCCTTGTCCCATGCCTTGTCGACCTCTCGCGGCACTTCCCACTCCTGCCACTTCTTGCGCAGCGCCCTGCTCACCGCCTTCAGCGCCTCGTCTATCTCTGGCTGGTACTTGGCCGCAATCGCGTCTATCTCGGGATTCTTCGCGATTGACTCAAGCATGATGTGCGGCACCGTTTCGTATTTGAACCCGGCCGCAGGCCCGCGCTCCGTGTCCTGCAACTCGAAATAGTCATACTTCGCCGTCAGCAACCGCTGCCGCGCAATCTGCAATGCCACTCTTGATGTGTCGCAAGTTACCCACCTTCGACCCCACTTCTCTGCACAGAACGCGGCTGTCCCGCTCCCGCACGTCGGGTCAAACACCAGATCGCCGGGGTCCGTCGTCATGAGGATGCAGCGCTCGATGACCTTGGAATTGGTCTGGACGACGAAGAGCTTCGGATCTCCGTAGCCGGCGATCCCCGTATCAGTCCACATGTTCGTCAGAGGGAAGACGGGGAAGTCGTCCATGTAGCGAACATAGGAAAGTGTCTTTCCGATGAGGATGAGTCGTTCTGCCCTAGATAGACGCTGCAAGCCATCTACTGTTGTCTTCCAGTGGTTGTTCTTGCTAGGGTGAAGAACCTCACCCTGAAACTCGAAGTGCGCGTCCGTCTTGGTAGCTCCTTGGGAGTCCGTCCCTCCTGGCTTGAATACCCTACTCTCTTGCGGAAGTAGACCCTTATCCGTCAATTCCTGTGCGGTCAGTCTTCGCCTGTCCCCGCCAGGCAGTTCGACCCACTCGTACCCCTTTGCGCCCTCTTCACCGAACTCCTTGAACGAGTAGACTTGGCGATACCGTAGCTCCTCCCGTGCCCTTCCGTACCAAAGTAGGTAGTCACAGACGGTATCGATTAGCTCGCCCGCGAAGCCGCTTGTCTTGACGAACGGTACAATGGCAACGCAGTTCTCACGTCCAAAGACCTCGTCCATGAGGTTTCTAGCGAGATGCAGGTTCTCGTCGTTGATTTGCACGAAGACCGAACCGGATTCGGTAAGAAGGTCTTTGGCGAGGAGGAGCCGGTCGCGGAGGTAGGCAAGATAGGAATGGATGCCGAGCTTCCATGTATCACGGTAGGCTTTGATTTGCTCTGGCTCACGGGTCAGGTCGTCGTCTTTGTCCTTAACATCGCGGCGGTCGGTGCGGGCCTGCATGTTGGAGGAATACTTGATGCCGTAGGGCGGGTCGATGTAGATGCACTGGAACTTGCCCGCCATTCCCTCTTTCACGAGCATCGAGTTCATGACGAGGAGAGAGTCGCCGAGTATCAGCCGGTTGGCCCAGCCGACGTCGTGCTTGTAGAACTCAATCTGTTGGTCAGCGGGTAGCTCGTTGTTGCCGAACAGGGCGAGTTGTGGTTCGGGCTTCTTTACCGCCTCCAGGATGGCGCGGGTCGAGACGCGCTCGTGGATATGGAGCGATACCGTGTCGACCTCAAAGGACGTGTGCTCGACCTTGCCTGCCCAGACCAGTTGTGGGTCAAGGTGCGGGTCGTAGGCGTACTTCTCGACCTGACGTTCGTGGGTTTCATAGGTCGGCGCGATTCCGGCGGGCGGATTGTTCTTCCGCTTCGCCTGCTTGTGCCGATAGTCACCGACATTGTCCTGACCTTCCGTCTTGCGTCCTCTGGGCATATCGCTCACCTCCAACCGCGTGGGTACATGTCCCTGATAGCCGCGCTCCGGCCTGAATTCACCGGGAGGTTATAGCCAGAAAACGACCCGGAGTCAAGCTGGCGGCCCGAGAACCGGCGGCGTCTGCATATTTCGCTGTAAACTTTGCCCGGAATTACGTACACTTAAGGTAGACCCGCACTGGGTGTATTACCCACCAGGTGCGAACGCCCAGCGGCGTAGCAGTGTTGTGAATGACCCGGCAACGGCGGCTCACACATGTCGCGTCTATGTTCGGTGATGGTACACTGGAGTAGGCATTTATTGATACGGTGAAGGTGAAGAACATCCATAATAGCCGTTGCGATATGAGAAGCTCAGTTTTCGCAAACGCGAAGAGGTGCTGTTATGGATATGTCTCAGAACCGTCGCCGGTCCGCGTGCCCGAAGGGAAGTGGCGGTTATTCCTATCAGAGTATCGAGGATTACATATCGGAGAACTACGACTCATGCCGCAGGGTAGTACGCACAATGCTGGTGAGGTTCGGGCTGCACGGCGAAGTGCTTACGCAGGCAGTGGATGCGGTGCTCGAGCGGGCGGTCGCGAACAAAGATACGTACTGTCCCCAGAAGGGCGAACCCCTGCAGTGGTTGATTGGGATAGCCCGGAACTACTCCGTAGACCACTTCCGCTCTGTAAAGAACGCCCCGCAGATGGTCTGGATAGACGAACCTGGCATCGCAAAGTCCCTCCCTACGATCGAGGACCCGGCACGGGCATACGAGCGGCAGAGACTGGTCGAGCGGCTGACGGCGGCGGTCGATGCTCTTCCGAAGGGGCAGAGAGACGCGGTCCGCTTCTGCGACCTCGACGAGGTCCCCCACGAAGATGCCGCGGCGCAGATGGGCATTCCAGTTCGTCGGCTGCGACAGTGGCTGTACGAAGGAAGGGATGCTCTGGGCCGAATCCGCGAGCTGAGGAGGCTCTACTATGGCAGTGACTTCTCATGGAAAGAAGCGCGTTCCCGGAAGGGCCGAAATCGCGGCAATGATGGAGTTCGAGGCTGAGCTTGCGTCCGGTCGGAAGCCGGACGTCGCCGCGCATCTTGCCCGTCATCCTCGGATAGCGCGTCGCCTGCTGCCCGTCTTCGATGGTATGCTATTTCTCCAAGCTGTGAAGCGCGTAGGGCGCAAGCAGTAGCCTGAACTGACGGTATCGCCCCGGCCACACGGCCGGGGCTTTTATCGTGTAAGAACTGTCGTCACTACCGTATTCCTACGTGAAGGGGTTTGGCTGAGGCCAGGCCCCACAGAATCCGAGAATGACTGAATGCGGGGAAACCCGCGGGAAGGAAGGGATCATGACTGATCCTACTAAGAGAATCGCCAACTGGAATGCGAAGTACGATACGACTCGCATCAAGGCGACGCTGGACGCTAAGCGGGCAGACATGCTCGCAAGCGTCTCTGCCGTGTTCCCGATGATCGCGGCGATGGAGCTGCAGGTGAAACAGGTCTGCGATGGCGCGGGTGTTCCGACCATCCAGTATCCGTTCTACCTCTGCTTCGGCCGCGAGATGTGGTCGCTCTCCCGGAAAGACATCTCCGGTGAGTCGTTCGCCCAGGAAGCCGCGATTCTCATCGCGAAGTGGACTGCACGCGGCCTGCAGGGGCCGGTGCTGCAGGCCATCCGCACCGACGTCTTCAACGTCAGCGCACCGATAGCGCCGTAACGGGAAAAATGGGGACTGTACCGCGCCAAGTCCGACGTCGGCGCTCTGAGGGACTGTCCCCATTTTTCACGACGGTTGGGAAGGAGAAGCGGGCGGGGCCGGGCGACCGACTCCGCCCGCCGATTGACGAAGAACGAGAAATGAGGAACGATGTACGAAGCGGAAGGAGGTGATAGCTATGCTGTTCATAGTACAGGCTCTAGTGTTCCTGCTTCAGACGGCGCTGGGGGCTTCGGGGGTTAACCTGACGCTCACGGCTGCTGGGTCTGCACCTTCGGGTGCGACGTTGCTGGGTACCACGGCAGTCGTGCAGAGCGGGGTGGCCGTTCTGACCATCTCGCGCGGCACCGGGCCGTCGAAGAAGACGTACTGGACCGGCTACTGGTCGGCTGCCGTCAGCTAATCAGGGCTGGTGAGGGAGGAAGGGCCGCGCCATTCCGGCGCGGCCTTCTGCTTTGGAGACACGGCGACGACACGGGCGATTCCTGACGCCATAGAAACGCCAAAGGCCGCTGGCGACCGCCGTACTGCCTGACTCCGTTAGCTAGCTGACCGGGCTCGGCCAAGCGGGCAACCCATTTCCGATTCGAGTTTGACGCGGCCGGAGGACGCGAACTGTCAGTTCCCGGGTCCAGGCTCATGGTACATAGTTCCCAGTTCCCAGTTCCTAGTTCCCAGTCCCTGCTTCCTAATCCCTAACCCCCAATCCCCAATCCTACTGCCCACCCCACGCGGTTCATTTAAGTGAACCCTCTCATTCTGGGTCCAAGATCGTCGATTGCAGATTGGTCGCGGCCAAGCGGGCAACCCATTTCCGACTCCAGATTGTCGATTGTTGATCGACCTCGCCCAAGCGCGGGTTCCTCTTCAGGAGTCTGCGCTGTTGCCTACGATCTTCCGCTTCTTACTCCCAACGGCCATCCCACGCGGTTCATTTAAGTGAACGGGCAGGATTCCAGGATTCAAGGAGTCCAGGAGTCCAGGAGTCGAGTTGCGGGAGGGAGGTCTGACAGCCGACAGCTCTCAGCTAGCAATTTGCAGCTCGCGGCCTGCCGGCCGTGGCAGGCTAGCGGGAGGAGTGTTCCGCGATGAGCCGTCGGACCTTGGGTAAGAGCGCGCTGGGGACTTCAACCATGGTCAGTCCGCGCTGCGCGTATGCCGCTTCGTCTTCAGCGACCGCTTCTTGTTCGGTCTGGCTCTCGTAGTGTGCCAGCAGGCGCTGAACTCGCTCTTGGTCCCAGCCGGGAGGGAAATGCTGTTTCTTCATCGCTTGCGGCTTCGGGATTCGCGAATCGCGGCGAGTAGTTCCCGGCGCGCAATTCCCCGGCCCACGCCGGGCACGTCGAACGGCGACCGGCGGACCCGCGTCTTTGGAACCACCGCAAAGGTCTCGCCACGGCGGCGGCGGATGATGACTTCGCCCCGTTTCGATTCATCGAGTACCTCAGCCAGCCGGTTCCGGGCCTCTGAATAGGTGTAGGTCTTCATCGTTCACTCCACAATCTGAATCCGCAGTCGCTTTGCCACTTCGCACATTCGGACATCGAGGCTCAGCAGCGGCAGCCGGTTTTCGATGCAGCATTGCAGGTAGTAGGCATCGTAGGCGTAGATGCCGAACTGCATCGCCAGTTTGACAGCACTGGGAATCGTCACCGGCAGCAGTGTTACCGGGATTTGCTGCGCGCTGTCGAACGCCCGAAGCACTTCGCTGTCGGTAAGACGTCCCTTCTTCCGCACGACGACCAGAGCATTGCCGACTTCATACGGCAGGATCTCCGGGGCTACGATTCCGCGCCCGGTGGTACTCCGGATGGTTGAGTCGCGGGCGGCTTCGTTCAAGACCACGGCAAGAAACGCGCTGGCATCGGCAACGACGTCCATGGCTTATTGTACAACTCGTCAAGCGAGTTGTCAACGTGAGAATGCGGGGACTGCGACCAGGCGGGGTCGCGAGGCTAGTCCACCTCCCCACGGCATTCAAGATTGAAGATTCCAGATTGTAGATTCGGGATGAGGACCCTATTTCTGTTGATAAACACTCCCTTTGCAGACGAAAGTCGGATGCACTCGGATGTAGCCACGGATGCGTCGCAATACGGCGGTCGGGCGGTTGACGCGACTAGCCACCTCTCGGAGTCGACCGTGCAAGGACTCGAGGACACCGTCAGTCGTTGGCAGCCGCAACTCGGGATGGTCCAGATAGGTGCGGTATAGCTTTTCATCCCTAAGGAACTCTCGGGCGATGCCAGCGACTCCAGGCCGACAGCACGGATCGGCGATGAGTTGACCTATCAGAGCTGTCTTCTGTAACACCCGACGCTCGCTTGTTGTCTTGAGCACCACCTTCACCGCCCGGTAGATTCTCGCGCTGATTCTGTGGCCGGGGAGCTTTTTCTTACGCTTCCCGAGTCGGTTGTATAGCCGCGTGAGAATGTGGAAATGACAGCGCTGGTGCAGCCACTGGTGCTCCCGGACAATTGCCTTGCTGCCTTGGAATCCATCGGAAACAAGCGCTCTGATATGCTCGTGAATGTGCTCCGGGATAGTGCTGAAGGCCAAACGCCAACCCTCGGCGCTTTCCTTACCCTGGATGAGAAGCGGATCCAGGAAGAAAACGGAGTCACCCGTAGCAGGTTTCACGGCCATGTTATAGAGCACCCAAAGCTTGCGCCTGAAGACAAACCAAAGCCCATCGGCCAGTAGTGCAAGATCCCCGTCCAAGATAGTCTGCGGCGCAGGTCGCCGATTGAGTCGGTCAAGTGCCGCGCGATGTCTCTTGCGGACAACCCTGGCTGAGCAACCAAAGGCCGTTGCGAGCATGCTCGTCGGCTGTTTCTTGTCGAGTATTCTGCGTGGCAAATCACGGGTAGCCGTGCGGAGTTTGGGACCGCGACGTCTGGGTCTTACTGACCAGGTGCGTCCGCACTTGCTGCAGCGTCTCCTACGTCCACCAAACCGTACCCCATGCGCCTGACAATAGGGGCACTTCGGATATCTTGTAGACATACATGCGAAGTGTCCCTCAAAATCGAGGCTAACGCACCGAGATTCAACAAGAAAGCCGTCCTGTCATACACAGAAATAGGGTCCTCATCCCGTAGATTCCAGATTCTAGATTAGCCCGGGCAACCCACTTCCGATTCGAGATTGACGCGGCCAAGCGCGGGTTCCTCTTCAGGAGTCTGCGCTGTTGCCTACGATCTTCCGCTTCTTACTCCCAACGGCCATCCCACGCGGTTCACTTAAATGAACCCGTCCTCAGTTTCCATCTTCCAGCTTCTGATTCCGCAGTACCGGTCCTTCTTTCTCAATCCTCATTTCCCATTCCTTTGTCCTCATCCCTCATTCCTCAGTCCTCAAACCCTAATCCATAGTCCCTAATCCCTAGCCCCTCGTCCCCAATCCCCACTGCCCATCCCCCGCGGTTCATAGAAATGAACCGCGTGACATTGCTGCAACACCTCCGGTCCGCATCAATGTGTCTTCCAGGTGATGACCACCGTTGACCGCACCTCGCGGTTCACTAAAATGAACCCGAGGTCATCATGAAACTGCTATCGATTCGCAAGCGTAAGCCGGATTCGAGCAAGTTGTTTGTCGCGTCGCTGGAACAGGCGGTGCTGGCGTTTCTGATCAAGGACCCTGAGCGCAGCTACTACAGCGTGGAACTCTCGGACGACGCCGGTCTGTCACGCGGCGGAGTCAACCAGGCGCTTCACACGCTGGTCGAGGTCGGACTGGTAGTCCTGACTGAGGAACGCGGGCCAAGGCGGTTCTACCGCGCCAACCTCGCCGATCCAAGGATGCAGGCCTTCAAGGCACTGTTGGAGGCCGTGTCTGCAGCCAGCCGCCGCTAGAACTGCAGAGCAAAGTCACGCGGTTCATTTAGATGAACCGCGGATCCTCGGCGACACAACAGTCGATTCCTGACGTAACGCTGCCGCAGCAGCGAGATAGCAGTAAGCAGTGAGCAGCTAGGCGCGGGCAACCCATTTCCGATTCGAGATTGACGCGGCCGGAGGACGCGAACTATCAGTTCCCGGGTCCAAGCTCATGGTTCCCAGTTCCTAGTCCCTCGTCCCCAGTCCTTGGTTCCTCGTTCTTCGTCCCCGGTCCTTCATCCTCAATCCTCAGTCCTCAAACCCTAGTCCCTAATCCCTGCCCCCTAGCCCCTCGTCCCTACTCCTCGCTGCCACCCACGCGGTTGAGCCGTCGGACGGCACCTGCCTGCAGTTCACCCCAAACCCCGCACCTCAGGGGTTCCACCCCTAAGGCGGTGTACGCGACTTCCTTTGGTCGTCGCACGTGCACCTGTGACCCCTTGGGGTGAACTGGCAGAGCACCATGAACTCGGCCGGGCGATTGGCTACGAGCAGTCGGTCAGCCACACTGCCCGACAGAGGCCGCTGAGGCCAACGCAGGTGCGGCGTGGCCGCGAGGTTGCGGTCTAGCCCAGTTGAAAGAGCCGACGGAGGCGCAGTCGGATATCCGCGAGCCGCGATTCGGTGAGCCAGCCAAGCTCGCGGAGCACGGTCGAGCCGGCGATAGTCATCAGGCGGTGCAGGCAAATGGTGGACGGAACGCGCAGTCCGGTCCGGCCGAAGTCCGGGTCTTGGGGGCGGAGCGAGATGTCGGTTTCCAGGCTCGATGGTTGAGCCCGGCTGGTGATGAAGGCGACGACGATGTGGCCGTGCGGGCCGATGGGTTCAGTGAGGCAGACTGCAGGTCGCACCTTGGTTCCGGAGAGGTCGTCGAACGGGAACGGGATGAGGACGACTTTACCGCTGGTCACTGAATGGCTTGCCGTCGGCAGCGGTGTAGATGTCCTCGGCCGGGTCGGTCAGGAATTCGAATGCCGGGTTGGAGCGGGCGGCCTGGAGCCAGAGCTTCTCATCGATGTCAGTGTCATCGGGGAGCAGGATAATCACTCTGACCCGGCTCGGCCCTTCGATGGGGAGCGGCTCGTCCAGGACGAGCTTGTGTTCTTTGTCTACGGTGCCGGTCGTCTCGACTGCTATCCGCGTCATACTACGTCCTGGCGTCCTTCGCCTCGCGTACGAGGAAGTCCAGCTTGCCTGAGGCCGAATCGGTCTCTATCTCTCGGTCCCATGCCAGCCAGTCCCGTTCGAGAAACCAGCGGCGGAACTTGTCGTAGTCCGGTTCGGACAATTGCGCGACCGCGGTCTCAAGCTCGGTCAATCGGCCGGCCGTTCTCACAGGTGACATCTGAGGTAGTGTAGCTGCAGGGAGAACTGGAGTCAAGGCGCGGCAGGGTGAGCTAACGGCTGCCAGCCTGCAGCTTACGGCCTCGGTCGGATACGGCATCAGAAACACGTGGGAGCGGTTAGCCGTGAGCCGATAGCGGATTCGGTCGAGACGATGATGACCGCCGACGGCTTGCGGCTTATAGCTTGCGGCCTACGGCCTACGGCCGGCGGATGACGGTTTGACGCTATGGCGTTATGATGCTACAATGGAGGCATGAGAACTGCTTTACGAAGGGCCACGGTATACTTCAACCCCGCCGTGCACCGTGCGCTGCGCCTGAGGGCTGCCGAGACAGACCAGTCCGTCTCTGAACTCATCAATGAGGCAGTCAGCTCGAGTCTTGTGGAGGACGCCGAGGACATCGCTGCGTTCGCGGAGCGCGCGCACGAACCGAACATCCCGTTTGCAGACGCCGTCAAGGAACTGAAGCGTCGTGGCAGGCTATGAAGTCTTCATCAAGCCGTCGGCGCTGAAGGAATTGGAGTCGGTCGGCAGTAGGAAGCTCCGACGGAACCTGGCTGAACACATTCATGCCCTTGCTGACAACCCCAGGCCTCAGGGATGTAGGAAACTGACCGGAGCCGACCAGTATCGAATCCGACGTGGAGCGTACCGTATCGTCTACTCGATTGAGGACCAACGCCGGACAGTGCTTGTGGTGAAGATTGGTCATCGGAAGGACGTCTACCGGTAGCGGCGCGGCACAGCGGCATTTCAGATTGCAGATTGTAGATTGCAGATTGACCGAAGGGCCGGTCCCGGATGGTGAGCCTGGTCGAGCGGATGAAGCGGCCGGCAGGCTGCGGCTGATGGGTATGGCCGGCATGAGTCACGAGAGGAGACGACCATATGCGGAACGATAGCAGCGACGTGCACGATTTCGAAGAGTGGTCGCGCAGTTACGAGCAGTCGCGGATGCAGAACCTGTACTTCGACCGTGTGCATCGCGCCGCGCTGGCCCTGGTGTCGCAACCGGATGGTGAGCACATGCCCGGCAGCGTTCTCGATGTCGGCTGCGGCACGGGACGGTTGCTGCGCAAAGCCCGCGAGGGCTGGCCTGCCGCCAGCTTGACCGGCGTTGACCCCACTCAAGGCATGATAGACGTGGCCCGCCGACTGATGCCCGAGGCGACGTTTCACACCGCCTCGGCCGAGTCACTGCCGCTGCCGGATGCGTCGGTGGAAGTGGTAATAACCACCATGTCGTTCCATCACTGGAAGGACCGGGCCGCGGGCGTGCGCGAGATTGCTCGCGTTCTGCGTCCGGGCGGCCGATTCTGCCTGGCCGATGCCACCCTGCCGGCGTGGTTGGCCCGACTCACCCACCACATGGAGGGAAACAGCTTTGCGACGTGGCGGGCACTTGTCGAATCGGCCGGGCTCTCGGTCGCGGCCCAGAAGCGTACATTTCTCGGGCACGTGCTGGTGATGCTGAGCGCGAAACCATGAAACACGGACTGTGCTATAACCGGCACTTGGAGACTGCTACTGACCTTCGCACGCGCAATGCAACGCTCTTCTCCATTCTATCCCTCTCCCTTGAGGGAGAGGGAAGGGTGAGGGTGAGGCGCGTGCGCCATTACTTACACGAAACTCAATAGCTCTTGTGAGTGACTTCGTTGTCCGCACTGTCGCTCTGAGCAAGCGCTATCGCGGCGGGGTGCTCGCGCTCGACCGGGCCGAGTTGCGTATCGAGCGGGGAGAAATCTACGGTTTCCTCGGCCTCAACGGCGCCGGCAAGACGACCGCCATACGTCTGTTGCTCGGCATGATTTCCCCGACCGCCGGGCACGCTGAGCTGTTCGGGCAGCGAGTTCGCGCCGAGGCAACTGACCTGTGGCGACGGGTCGGCCACCTCGTGGAAGGTGCGACCGCGTATCCGGGGCTTACGGTGCGCGAGAACCTTGAGGTTGCGCGGCGGCTTCAGGGTGCGCGCGACCAGGGAGCCGTGAACCGCACGATCGAGAAACTGGGGCTGCGCGAGTATGCGGACCGCCCGGCACGAACGCTGTCGATGGGCAACCTCCAGCGGCTCGGACTTGCCCGCGCCCTGCTCCACGACCCGGAACTGCTGATTCTCGACGAACCTGCCAACGGGCTTGACCCGGCCGGGGTGGTCGAAATCAGGGAGTTCCTGCGCACACTCGCGCGCGAGCGAGGGACGACAATCCTGATGTCGAGCCACATCCTGACCGAGGTCGACCGCCTGGCCACGCGCATCGGCATCGTCCATCGAGGACGGATGATTGAGGAGCAGTCCGCGGATGAGCTTGAGCGGCGACGCAATCGCCGCCTGAACATTGGCGCGCGGAACCTTGCCGTCGCCGACACCGCGCTCCGGAAGGCAGGCTTTGACCCGCAGCCGGTACGTGATGCCGACCCGCCGCTGCTCGAACTCCGGGAACCGACAGCACTTGATGCTCCTGACTCGGTCGCAAGGCTCCTCGTCGAGGCGGGCGCCCCGCCGACGCATCTGGCGGTCGCGCAGGAGGACCTCGAACAGCACTTCATGCGGCTTACAAGTAACACCGAAGAGAGGAACGCTTGAGCGGGTTGGCAGCGGCATTCTACGCGGAAGCATTGAAAGCTCGCAGGTCCCTTGTGCCCTGGCTGGTCGGCGTCTTCGCGATGCTGCCGCCGGTCATGCTTGGGTTGATGATGGCTATCAAGAAGCACCCTGCCGACGCGCAGCGCTTCGGGCTCCTCACTACGAAGTCACGTCTGCTGGTTGGCGCGGTGGACTGGCCGACGTTCCTCGGCCTGGTTGGTCAGACGATGGGGGCCCTGGGCGCAATCGCATTCGCGGTGGTGGCCGCGTGGGTGTTCGGCCGCGAGTTCGCCGAACGCACCTGCCGCATCATGCTTGCCATCCCGACCCGGCGGTCGTCTGTGGTCGTGGCCAAAGCCGGCGTCGCGGCGATGTGGTGCCTGCTGCTGGCCTGCTGGATGGTCGCGCTGGGCTTTGCCGTCGGCGCAATCGTGGGTATGCCGGGGCTCACTCTGCAGTTGGTGCGTGATACGCTCGCGCTGACCGGGCGGTCGGTTCTGCTTTGGCTGCTGCTTCTGCCGGTGACGGCGCTGCTGGCGTCGGTTGGACGCGGATACCTGCTGCCGATCGGATGCGCCCTGGCGACCATGATCGTGGCGCAATTCGTCAGCGCCACCGGCTGGTCGCCCTGGTTCCCGTGGTGTGTAGCCATCGCCAGCGGCACGCCCGGAACGCATGTCGCCGGGGCGAGCCTTGCGGTTGTTGTCCTGACCGGGTTGGCTGCCCTCGCTGCCACGCTGCTCTGGTGGGAACGCTCGGACCAAACCGTGTAGGCCGGCGGCCGACAGGCCGGGCCCGGATTCCTGACGCCGGATTCCGCGTCTAAGAACCCGTCAGCCTGAACAAACACACGCCCTATGGCTCCAAGGAGAAAGCTATCAACGAAGTCCTCGATGTGATTGAGAAGAGACACTCGTCCCGCGTACCGTTTGACTCGGCCCGCCCGGTCTCTAAGGAGGACCTGCGGACGATTCTGGAGGCAGGCAGATGGGCGCCCACTGCCCATAACATGCAGAACTTCCAGATCGTGGTGGTTGACGATGAGAGAGTGCTGAAAGATCTGGCCGGCATCAAACGCACGGTCTCCGAGACCTTCATCCGCGAGAACTTCGAGCACCTCTCTTTCTCTGAGGAAGAACTCCGTCGCCGGAAGGTCGGGATACTCGGGACCAACTTCCCGCCCTCCTGGCGGACACCGGGCGTCAAACCGAACCCGGAAGAAGGCGGGATTCGCGCCTTGCCTGCCTGCCCCACTCTGTTGGTAGTCCTTTACGACCCAAGCCGCAGAGCGCCGGCTTCAGAAGGGGATTTCTTCGGCGCCATCAGCCTCGGCTGCATGACCGAGAATCTATGGCTTGCAGCGAACGCGCTGGGCATTGACTTCCACGTCGTCAGTCCTCTTGCCTCCGGCTCGGCTGAGGCGGAAGTCAAGCGCATCCTCTCAATACCCGCGCACCTGAGAGTCGTCTATGGAATACGCCTGGGTTATGCCGCAACCCCGCCACCCTACCTCAGGGTGCGCCGCGACATCGAGGACTTCTGCCACCACAACCGTTTCGGAACCAAAGTTAAGGACTGAAGAACACAAGCCCCGAATCCGAAATAGATGGCCACGAAGACACGAAACGGAGTGAAACGGACTTGTGGCATCCCACACCCATTCGTTTCGTGTCTTTCGTGATTTCGTGGCTTCAACTTCGGTTCTGGGTACAAAGGAGTCCGACATGACATCGAAAGTAGTCGTTATCACCGGCGCGAGCGCCGGAATCGGTGCGGCGACCGCGAAGCTCTTGGCCGCGCGTGGAGACAGGTTGATGCTTGCGGCCCGGCGTCAGACTGAGCTTGCGCAGGTTGCAGCGCAGTGCGGCGCCGGCGCGCGGTTCACGGTGACCGACGTTACGCGTCGCGCCGATGTCGAGCATCTGCGGGACGAGGCCCTGCGCGAGTTCGGACACGTGGACGTGTGGATAAACAACGCCGGCCGCGGCATCAGTCGCCCGGTGCTGGACCTGACTGATGAGGACTTCGACCAGATAATGGCCGTCAACGTGAAGTCCGCCCTGTACGGCATGCAGGCGATCGTGCCCCATTTCAAGGAGCGCGGGGCGGGTCATCTCATCAACGTATCGTCCGCGCTCGGTCGCATTCCGTTCGTCAGCGTCCGCTCGGTCTACAGCGCGGCCAAGGCAGCGCTCAACAGCCTGACCGCCAACCTGCGCATGGAGCTGCGCACCGCCTACCCGAATATCCAGTATCGGTGGTGATGCCGCCGATGGTGAGTTCGGATTTCGGACGCAACGCGCTTCACGCCACGCCGCCCCCGGCGGGCGGATTGCGCCCCGGCGTCGCGGTCCAGACGCCCGAACAGACGGCCGCGGCCATCGTCGACCTGATCGACCATCCCCGCGCTGAGGTCTACACCAATCCGAGTCAGGCGGAGGCGGTGGCGCGTTACTATGCGGACGTCGCTGCCTTTGAGGCGAACCTGGGCGGCTGACGGCGACCGGCTCCCACCCGTCTGTTTGACAACTGCCCTTGCGGGCCTACAATGCTGCTGATGACCGAAGCATCTGCGGCGTCTGCGTGGCTGCATGCCCGGTAGATGCGGTGAAGCTCATCCCACGCGCGCAGCACGCCAAGGCCAGGGACGTCTGGCTCAAGACGCCGGCCTGATGAGGCTGGCAGACTCGCTGGTCCCCGCCCGCTGGCTCACCGTTGCGCTACTGCTGGCCGCCTGCGGACCCGCGGTCAGAGCGCCCGACGTGCGGCTGCATTCCATCAACGTCCGGTCGGCGGATGAGACGGTGGTCGGGCTCGAGATCGTCAACCTGAACCGCTTCCCGATCCACGTCCTGTCGGTAGACTATGAGGTGTCCATCGGCAACCGGTTATGCGGCAAGGGCAGTCGTCCCGAAGAGCTATTCCTCGACGCCCGCGATACGACGCTCGCCGATTTCCCGCTGGCCATCGACTATCCCGCGCTTCTGAAGTCGATACCGACGCTGTTCGCCGACTCGGTCGTGTTCAGCGTGAAGGGACGTTACGTGGTATCGACGTTCGTCGGCCGGCGGCGCTTCGGGTTCAGCGGCGAGAGGAAGGTCTCGGTCAAAGACGAGGTGAAGTCCTTCATCCAAGGGCTGTTTGACAACTGAGGCGAGGCGTGGCAAGGGGGCGCCTATCCACTTCCGCGCGCCCCAAGGGCTGACTGACTGGAACCGCTACTACTCGAGCCCCATTGCGGCACCGAGCGCGAGAAACTCCCGCATGTAGCGTTTCATGTCCGCGCCGACCGTGAAGAGCAGGTTGCGGAACGGCGCGGCGTCGACGGCAGCGGCCTTGCCGGACGGCAGCTTGAGCACTAGCCCCGGCTTCTCCTCGACCGTGCCGAGCCGGAGGAAGTTCATGCCCTGCGTGCGAGCGGCAGCGAGGAGACCCGCCTCTTTTTCGGGCGGCACTGTTGCCACGAGCTCGAACTCACCATGCGGCGCAGCGGTCATTGACCAAAACGGCGTGCCGGTTCCTCGGCACAACTGTATGGCTTCGGGCGCGAGCAGCCTGTCCCATGCGCAGTCGATGGTGAACCCGATGCTGTTTATCCGCATCAACTGGTCGAGCGTTGCCAGCAGGCCGTCGCTTGAGTCCATGCAGCAGGTGGCAAAGTCCCGGAGCAGGCGACCATGGGCAAGGCGCGATGCGGGCCGATACAGTTCCTCGGGAAGAAGCTTGTCCGGCAGACCGGCGAGGCGGACGAACCCGAGCGCGTTGCCCATGCCGACCGGCCCGGATACGTAGACAACATCACCGGGGCGGCATCCGCGCCGGGTCATGACACGGTTCCTGGGTACCAACCCGAGCGCGCAGCCGGTCAGCGCTACCTTGTCACCCATGTTAGTGTCGCCGCCGAGAATCGAGGTTCCGGCCGCGCGGCAGGCCTGTTCCATGCCCAGGGCTATGCTGGCATTGTAGTCGTCGCTCTGCGCCGGGCTAAGCGTTACGGAAATCACGAGCCCGAGCGGGTCGGCGCCAACCGCCGCGAGGTCGCTGATTGAGGCAGCGACTGCGACCCAACCGGCAGTGAAAGGGTCGCGGTAGATGCCCTGAGATATCTCCTCGGCCACGGTATCGATGGTCACCGCCAGATAGTGCTCGGGGAAGGCCGGGCTTTCAAC